>JBATMM010000022.1:0-6003 GCA_049289835.1 Saprospiraceae bacterium
ACAATGGCGGATATGGATAAGCTCATCAAAGAAGTACATCAAAGGGGCATGGAACTTATACTTGATCTCGTCATCAATCATACATCATCCGAACATCCATGGTTTATTCAATCTGCATCATCTCCTGACAATCCGTATCGTGACTATTACGTCTGGAAAGATTATCAGACTGTGCAGGATGAAATAAATAAAAAAACCACCACATTCGATTCAGATAATCTCACGCAATGGCATAAATGGAATAACACAGAAGAGCGCTACTATGGATTCTTCTGGAAAGGAATGCCTGATCTCAATTTTGACAATCCGAAGGTCAGGAAGGAAGTATATAAGATTGGAAAATTCTGGCTGAAGAAAGGCATTGATGGCTTCAGGCTTGATGCTGCGCGCCATATTTTTCCGGATGATCGCCTTGATGATACCCGTCAATTCTGGGAAGAATTCAGATCCGAAATGTCATCTGTCAAATCCGATGTCATGCTTGTCGGTGAAGTCTGGTCCGATCCTATCTTATTGACTACACTTTTTAAAGGCTTACCTTCTTTATTCAATTTCGAACTGACGAAGGCAATACCAGATTGTATCAATGAAAGCAATCCAATGAAATTCGTGGATGCATATGCGCATATAGATAGTGTGTATCGAGCAGCCAACGTTCCTTTTGAGGATGCTATATTATTGTCCAATCATGATATGAACCGCATCAGGTCAAGACTTGGAGGTGATATTGCCAAATCTAAACTCGCAGCTTCATTACTCCTTACTCTTCCAGGCACACCATACATCTATTATGGTGAAGAAATCGGGATGCTCGGCATGAAACCTGATGAGAACAACAGAGAGCCATTTCTTTGGGGAGGCGAAGCCGGGGATGGGGAAGGGCAGGAAACCCATTGGATGAAACCCTTATATTCTGTTGTTCCTGATGTGACACCTCTTGAGTTGCAAAAAGCTGATCCGAATTCAATATACAATTATTATAAAAAATGGATAATGCTGAGAAGTGATCATCCTGAAATCGCATCAGGTAAACTGGAATTTTTAAAAATGGAATCGCCGGCTATTCTGGCTTATACATTGTCAGGCATAAATGAAAAATATTTGGTCTTGCATAATCTTTCAAATCAGCCTGCACTGATTCCTGTTCCCAATAATTCCATTTTATTATCTGATGATCAGATCAAAATAGTGGATAATAAAATAAATATTGAAGGATATTCTACAATTCTGATAAAAATTTCTTTGCTATAGAAAAAAGGATTCCAAAATTTGTTCTATTTCCAATGAGAACAAAAATTTAATTGTCACCGGAACTCCGACAGAATATTCAACCCCTTCAGAGTTGAACAATATTTTCGCATTTCTTTTCCGTGGGTTGCTACCCACGGCTAATAACATTGAAGCCCTTCAGGCTACTTGCTCCCGTAGCACTAATCAATCTTGGTAGCAATAATTTCATATCCCCACTCATGGTATACAAGATAAAAAATCAATCCCATTTTTATCTGGAGGCCAAAAAGAAAATCAGCTCTCCCTTTGGTTACTGTGCTGAACTATGAGGTTGCGAAAGCACGACGAAGTATCAGGTGATCGGGGGCAAAACGCAAATCAGCTTTTCCCTCCCACCATCACACCATGTCTTGACTTCTTTTCAGCTCTCTCCAATGAGTTCCTGGTATACTCTATATCTGCCAATAAGCGTTTTGCATCTCTATCCTTTGCATTAAATTTCTGGATCTCTTTTGCAAATTTTGCGGCCTGCTCAAAATCTTCAAGCCAGAAATAAGCTAGTGCCTGGTTGTACAACGTGATGTGCTTAAGTTTTTTATCGTCCTTGGATTTCGTATCATACTTTTTACTTTCAGCATTATAAAAATCAAGAGATGGTTTGATCCTGGTTTTGATTGTATTCAATCCTGAGGATGCACTCATCGTTTTAAATGCTTCTTTTATAGTTTCCAAAGCATTTTGATAGACTTCATAGTCAGGATGTTTTTTCTTTCCTATCGTCTCGAAATGTGCATTCTCCTTCACGAGTCTATAGCCATATTTATCATTGAGTAAGGATGATATTTTCTTAAACCCTTCTCTTACTTTATCTCGCTGCAGATCTGCCAGTCTGGATGTTCTGTTGATCCTCCAATAGGAATCAAGTTCTGAAAGGCTGTTGTAGTAAGAAGTTGTATAGGTGTTTTCATCAGTCCATGAGAATATATATTCGTTTTCAAGGGTGTTGCCTTTTTTATCCGCCACTTTGATGGAGATAGGTATTGAATACTTTACCTCTTTGGCATAGGTGATGTTGAAGATTTCTTTACCGTCCTTATTCTTTTTTTTTGTTCTCCGCATATCCGTCCTCTCTCCGAACACATTAAAATCTCCGATAGAGGCTTCAATTTCAATATCTCCTTCCCTGTTTACTTTTTTATATCCAGCCAGATTCAGGTACTCGTCTTCGAGGCTCGTTTCTGTGAAACCAGTCATAGATAACCCACCGAACCGGGCTTCGATATCTGCAGAATAAGTCGAGTATGATGGATCAAGCGGATTGTCAGGAATCCTGTAATATTCGACAGGTACAGATTCATTATCGATGGTGACAGGCTGGGCAATACTTAATTGACTTGCCCATAAAAACATGAAGATTGTGAAGGGATCTTTCATAATAATAATTCCAGGTTTTACATCATAACAAAGGCAGAATACTATTTAACAATATTACGGGATTCAGGTGAGGTTTGCTCCGCTCAACCTGGACTGTGAGACGTGAGGTGTGAGAAACGCAAAAATTAATTTGCGTTAATCTGCGAAATTTGCGGCAATAAAATACGACCAGTGAGTAAATCCAAATTCCAAAATATTTTTCAATATCTTAACCCCATGTCATCAAACGTAATCATTTGTGGTGCCGGTCTTTGCGGGACACTGCTTGCGCTCAGACTTGCAGACCGCGGACATCGGATCACTCTACTCGAGAAAAGAGAAGATCCAAGGAAAGGAGCTGTTGTCGCCGGAAGATCAATAAATCTTGCATTATCAGACAGAGGATTAGCTGCGCTTGACCTTATCGGATTAAAAGAGAAAGCGCTTGATATCTCTATTCCGATGCTAGGCCGGATGATCCATGCTTTAGATGGATCAATAACGAGATTGTTACCCTATAGCGGACGAGCAGAAGAATTTATTCAATCTATTTCACGCCATGGTTTAAATGCATTATTGCTCGACGCCGCTAGTGAACATACTAATATTGATATTCATTTTGGAATAAGTGTTCAACATGCTGATGTCCGGCAAGCTCGTGTAATCGGATCAAAAATTGGCACCTCAGAAAAAGTAGATTTATCGGGAGACATTTTGATTGGTACGGATGGAGCAGGCAGTGATGTTCGACAAGGCTTCATGCAGATTGGTTCGAATATCCGGTTCAATTACAGACAGGATTGGTTGGATCATGGCTATAAAGAATTAGAGATTCCTGCCGGGCCAGATGGTACATGGCTTATAGAAAAAAATGCACTTCATATCTGGCCGCGACATAGTTTTATGGTCATTGCACTGCCCAATCTTGATGGAAGTTTTACAGTCACTTTATTTCTTGCTTTTGATGGACAGCCCGGATTCAATCAGTTGAATCAGAAAGAAGATGTTCTTGATTTTTTTAAAACCCAATTCCCGGAACTTGTCAATCTGATGCCAAATCTTATTGATGATTTTATGCATCATCCTACTGGTGCTTTAGGTACGGTAAAATGCAGCCCATGGCATACAGATCAGTCTTTGTTGATGGGTGATGCGGCACATGCTGTTGTTCCTTTTTACGGACAGGGTATGAATTGTGCCATGGAGGATGTACGCATTCTTGATCAATGTCTGGATATACATAATGAAAACTGGAGTGAAGCTTTCATTGCTTACCAATTTCTTCGCAAAAAAAATACCGATGCCATCGCCGATTTAGCTGTTGAAAATTATACAGAGATGCGCGATCATGTCGACAATCCAAATTTTATTGCCAAGCGACAAATTGAAATGCTACTGGAAAAAAATTATCCGACCTATGCTTCGAAGTACAACCTGGTGACTTTTTGTGAAGATATCGGATATGCGGACGCAAAAGAGAGAGGACATGCGCAGGATGACTGGCTGCTCGATTATTGCGCAAAGAATGATACAAGAAATTTGACAGCAGCAGATCTCGATAAAATCTACAGCGAACTTATGTGAGTGCATGAGAGTGTGAGAGTGAGCTAAAATAATTGTACAATACTGTTTCTATGCAGTATATCAGATTTTGAAATTATTAATCAAAAATCCAAAATGGTAAATCCAATGCTTCGACTTGCTTTTTACGCCCTCTTTGCTAAGCAACCGACGTAAAGAGGAGTCTAGAGGCGTGAGAGATGGTGTTTGAGCAATGAAATGTGATCATAGACGCATAAGAAGTATTAATGGTTAGGGTTGTTAATAATATTTAAGGCCGACATTTTCCTTTCGGATTTTGTCGAAATCATTTTGATATAAGCCTTACTGTTATTGAACATATTAAAATAAAAAGATTATGTTTTCTCTTGTGATGCATCATACGTAAGGCGTTTACTTCGACCAGCTATACACATCCTTATGCTTCAGCAACTATCGAAACACCTTTCTTCCTAAACTTTTCTAAATTTACTCTATGGTAAAAAGACCTTTCAACCTCCAAGCCTGGATCGATGAACATCGTCATGAGCTCAAGCCTCCCGTGGGCAATCGAAATCTGTATCATGATGCCGGTGATTATATCGTCATGGTTGTGGCTGGTCCGAACGCCCGCAAGGACTATCACTTCAATGAGACTGAAGAATTATACTATCAGCTCGAAGGTGACATCAACGTCCGCATTCAGGAAGATGGAAAAGCAGTTGATATTCCGATCAAACAGGGAGAAATGTTTTTACTTCCTGCCCGGACTCCACATAGTCCTTCACGGTCACCTGGCTCCATCGGGCTTGTCATCGAACTAAAAAGACAAAACAATGAAGATGATGGCCTCATGTGGTTCTGTGACAATTGCAATACCAAGCTTCACGAATCATTCTTTCATCTGACTAATATTGAAAAAGATTTTCTTCCGCGTTTTAAGGAATTTTACAATTCAGAGGAAAAACGAACATGTCCCAATTGCGGTCATGTGATGGAATCGGATACCAGGTTTGTTGATTAATGAAGAAAACTTTTTTTGCTTCTGATTTTCATCTTGGGACTGATGGTGCTACCAAAAGTCTGGATCGTGAACGACTCATCGTGAAATGGCTTGAAGAGTCAGCACCTGATATGAAGTCACTTTACCTTGTAGGTGATATCTGGGACTATTGGTTTGAATATGGACAAGTGATTCCGAAAGGATATTCACGATTATTGGGTTGCCTGCGAAAACTACGGGACGCAAATATTCCTGTTTATTATTTCACTGGTAATCATGACATGTGGATGTTCAGATACCTCACTGATGAATTTGACATACCTATTTTCAGAGAACCTGTGATCCATGATATCGACGGAAAAAAATTTTATATCGGTCATGGGGATGGCCTCGGACCGGGAGATCATGGATATAAATTCATAAAAAAGGTATTTGCACATCCTACCAGCCGATGGTTGTTTTCGCGAATTCATCCGAATACAGGACTTCGCATCATGAAGTTCTGGTCAGGTACAAGCCGGCAGCACACACAGGGTGATGAGTTATTCCTTGGCCCTGAAAAGGAATGGTTGATTCATCATGCTCTGGATGTCCTTGCTCATCAGGACATCGATTATTTTGTATTCGGACATCGTCATCTGCCTATCGATTATGACCTGGGGGTAAAAGGAGCCAGGTATATAAATCTTGGAGATTGGTTGATTTACAATTCTTATGCGGTCTTTGACGGGGATCAATTGACATTAGCATATTATAAACAGGTTTAGAAATTTCGTCTCTCGTGGAATATTTACCTTTAGGCCTTCGTTTGTAGACGA
>JBATMM010000023.1:0-1650 GCA_049289835.1 Saprospiraceae bacterium
AAAAAGTCAAAGAAAACGATAACGTTAGCTTTGATCTCATCGAAGGAAGAAAAGGACTAAATGCCGTAAATGTCAGAAAAGCATAAGCACGCAGTAAGTTATTTCTTTTGAATTCTAAAGACAAAGAACCCCGCCACAAGCGGGTTTTTTTGTTTGTGAAAGTCATCGTGGCACTACTAGTCGTGCCACGATGGTCTAACTAGCTGATAATCAATGTATTTGAAGGTGTTTTTTGGACAAAATTATTGTCATTATTTGGTCTCTTTATGTACCAGAAAAGGTGATTTTTATACTCATTTGAATTTGAAGCACCTACTAAAAATTCCAAAGCATATTCGATTCCATCTGTTCATCTTTGCCTCAGTTTAACGCAGCCGTAAGTTTTCTTAAGACATTTTAAGAAACCCAGGGCTCACACCTGACGTCATCCAGGTAATAAAACGCAACTACCATGAAAAACCTGCTCCTTCTCACGATCGCTCTCGCTATGATGAGCGCATGCGCCAGTGCCGACAAATTGCTCGAACGCGGTGACTATGATGGCCTCATCAATCTCGCTACAAAGAAACTCTCCGGAAAAAAGAAAAAAGATGAATACGTCATCGCCCTCGAAAAAGGCTTTGAGAAAGTCACAAAAAGCAATATGGCTACGATTGAATCATTGAAAAATTCCGACAACCCTGAGGATTGGGAGGATATCATGGATATTGCCCGTGATATTGACAGGAGACAGGAGAAGATAGAACCATTTCTTCCGCTGATCAGCGTATCCGGTTATCATGCAAAATTTACATTCGTGCATACGGATCAGATTCTCACAGAAGCAAAAATCACTGCCGTCAATCTCTATGAAAAACAACTTGATGACATGGTGAATGCAGCACGAAAGGGAAATAAGAAACAAGCACGTCAGGCTTTCAACCTGATCGATCACATCTGTTCGATCACTGACAAATACTACAAACCCGAATTACGTGATGAAATGTGGGGCCTTGGTATCAACAAAATATTACTCCAGATAGAAAACAACAGTAATACCATCATGCCTGCAGGCTTTGAAGAAGAAATCCTCTCTGCAGATTTTGCCAACATGGGTGGAAGCTGGGACCGATATTATACCGAAATCGATGAAGACATGAAAATTGATTACAAAGTCGTGCTCAAAATATTGGATATCGCGACCACACACGACGAGATCAGTGAAAGACAACAAGCCTATTCCAAAAATATCGTCGATGGATGGGAATATGTGCTTGATGACCGGGGTAATGTGAAAAAAGATTCACTGGGCAATGACATTAAAAAAGATAAATACGTCACTGTCAATGCCACCGTCGTAGAAACCCTCCAAAGCAAGAAAGCACATATTCATGCCAGGATAGATATTACAAATGCTAAAACCAATGCGAAAATATATTCACAACCCATGGATGTGGAAGATGCATTCAATCATACGGCCAGAAATTTCTTCGGCGACGAAAGAGCCCTTGACAATAATCTGAGAACCCGGATTCCTCCGATTGCATTTCCTTCCGATGCTTCGATCATCTGGGATGCATTCAAAGGCCTGAAACCAAAGTTCTTTGATGAAGTGAAGAGAGCGAATCTATCTGCATAGTCAAAGAGTGAGAGAGTGAGAGAGTGAGAAGT
>JBATMM010000024.1:0-6175 GCA_049289835.1 Saprospiraceae bacterium
CCCATCAATCGCTTGATCCATGGCACAAGCAGGAACATGACCAATGCTGAAATCGCACAATACACGAACACAGCGAGGAATATAGATTTGAGTGGAAATGATTCAAACAAACCTCCGATACGGCCTCCGATGAAATTACCGGTAGCGGCGCCAAGGAACCAAATACCCATCATCTGTCCGACTATACGGTGTGGTGCAAGTTTTGTCATTGCACTTAAGCCAACAGGTGACAAAAACAACTCACCTACTGTATGTGTAAAGTATACAAGTAATAACCAATGAACACCTACACGTCCTCCTGTACTCTCAATGATGCTGGCTGCAGGAACAAGAATTAAAAATCCAACTCCTGCGAGTAAAAGTCCAATTGCAAATTTCATCGGCGTTGAAGGCTCTTTCTTCATCGAATTGAGCTTCAGCCAAAGCCATGCAAAAACACCTGATAACACAATGATGAATAAAGCATTAATACTCTGCCACCATGTTGATGGAAATTCATATCCGAGTATGCTATTTTCTGTATTACGGTCTGCAAAAAGTGTCAGTGTTGATCCTGCCTGTTCGAATGCAGACCAAAAGAGTGCTGCAGCGATATAGAACATAATGATCGCAATAATCCTGTTTTTTTCGGCCTTATCAAATCCACCACGGGCAAATAAAAATCCAAAATAAATGATCGGTACGACGATTAGCAATACACCCACAAGGTTAGAGAGATTTAAAATATTCATCTCATAGATACCTGTAAAATGAAGACCAAGCAAAACTGCGGCTGCAATCACAAGCCCTAAAAATCCACCACGAAGCGATTTGCTTTGGCTGACCTTTTCTTCAGGAGTCGGTGCGGTGGTGACCAATCCAGCATCACCTAAATGTTTAGCCCCTAATTTATATTGAATCAATCCTAACACCATACCGATGGCGACAACCAGGAATCCAACATTCCAATCGACTTTTTGTCCAAACCAACCGGCAATAAGAGGTGCGAGGAAAGCTCCAAGATTGATACCCATATAGAAAATCGAAAACGCAGAATCACGACGGCCATCTCCCTGTGCATAAAGAGCGCCTACCATCGTGCTGACATTTGGTTTCAACAAACCGGTACCAATCGCAATAAGCCCAAGACCCGTATAAAACCCGGGTAAGCCGATAGGTGCTGCCAACATCAGGTTACCTAATGCAATGATGCAGCCACCATAAAAGACGGCATTTCGCGCACCAATAAACTTGTCAGCAATCCATCCTCCCGGTAGATTTGTCATATAAACGATAGCGGTATATAGGGCATACAATGCACCGGCTTGCGGAACTGAAAGACCAAGACCCGGATTCAGGCCGGCAACAGCGGCAGTCATATATAGTATCAACATTGCCCGTCCTCCATAATAGGAGAAACGTTCCCACATTTCGGTAAAAAACAATGTCGCCAGGCCGGGCGGATGCCCAAAGAAACTCTTCATATAAGTTAAATTTTAGGAGTGATGATACCGTCCATGGGATTGAACGGGAGGCAAAATATGAAAATTATTCGATGCAGGATTAGGGGATGCCGGATGCCGGACTTATTGATTGAGCGCCTTAATAGATCACAATTTTATACGTACGTGAGGAGCCTGAGATTCGTAATAAATAGACCCCGGGATAAATGATTAATTCATCATCGGTGAATTCGTCTTCGAGTCCACTACTATCACTTTCCATCCCGCCGACTCCGCCATAAACCTAATAACATCAATCAATTCATCACGCTTCTTATCCGCCGCCTGCATCAGCGAACTTTTTTGTACCTGCGATATGATAAAATCTTTTGCATCAGCATTGATCTTATTGTAATCTTCTGTAGAAAATGTATTGAAAAAACCTTCACTCACATCATAATAATCAAGATCATGATCCACAGATAAAATTTCGGCAGGTGGCATTCCCGAGATGACCAGCGTATGATTTTTTTCATCGGGTTCAACTTTTATTTTACTCAGATCATAACCAACGGAAACTTTCGCTTTCACCCGAATCAATGCTTTTTTGCTCAGGATAGAAATATCAAACCATTTAGATTCTTTGTAAGAATAGATTTCAGAGAATTCTCCTTCGGCAGTTACAAGTTTGCACACTGTCCTGATCTTCTCAAGAAGTACAACACTGTCTACAGTTGTCTTTGTTTTTGGTAAAAAAAACTTCGCTCCTATCGTAAAGGCAAGGAACAATGCAGCTACAGCAAGAAAGACCCAGATCCATGCCCTAAGTCCCCTCATCTGGCTAACTTATTCATGAGAAGAAAACGGATGTTTCAATCCTTTGTACTCTTTAAGTACAGCTTTGACTTTACCGACAGAAACAGGACTTTCAATCATCAGGGGTATCCTGTTCTCATCATCAGATATATATATATCCATTCGTGTGTCATCCTTAAAAAAATGTCCGGATACCACCTGAGGACGTATCAGATAGGTCTTCAGTTTACCCAATCCTCTGACTCTGGTCTCATAATTTTTTTTCCTGAGCTCCACCTTCAGAGGATATTCTTCCTCAATAAAAACTTTGACATCAAATTGAGAGCCTTCGTCATATTGTTCAAAATTGACATTGCGCACATTATAGATGATCGAGATCATATCATGCATGCATCCTGTGAGATCTGCATCGTAATACTTCGTCTCCTTACCCGGTCCTCCTTTAGAGGCACTTACTTTGTGATTGACCTGGTCAAAGAAAAATTTATCCCACCATTGGTATTTGCCTTCATGCACTTCACGGGTGAAGGAAAGTGGTAACAGGGTTTTCTTATCAATTACACTTTCATAATGATCCTGAACTTTATAAAACCATTCGAAGGCGCTTATTGTCCTGCCATCAATGGAGATATAATACCGGTCGCCCAAATCCTTGATTTTAAAGGTCGCTTCCCCTGCCGCTATCCAGATAAAATTGAGCTGATAGTATAGTTTATAGGTCACCTCTTCACCACCCTGCCAGCTGTCATTTGGTGTATCGCAATAGTTATAGGGTTGTATGGCCGGTTGGGGTGATGTCGGGCTGCTCAGGAGCAACATGCAGGAAATCAGAAGGGAGAATTGGCTCATGAGTATCTAACGAAATTAAAGGGGTTGTCGTACCTATTGCAAAACTACCTATCATCGCGGGAATCAGCAAGTTGACTAACCAGATCATTAAACTTCCAAGGGTTATACTTAGTTCACTCATTCCGCTGCCAGACCAAAGAATTAACCCAATATTAGCACGTGCCATAACATCAGCAATAGGCGGCAAAGGAACCAGCGTCTGGAAAAGATAAATAGCACTCACTCCCAATACCAATATATTCAGGCTTATACCCGGTTCAAAGGCATGTAGTATCAGTACAAACTGGGTGATATAGACTAAATAACGGACTAATGCAAAAGCTAACACCCTGAAAAGTATATTATATGAATAATCATCAATGTATTGGAGATTCAATACCAGCTTTTTAAAAACAGAATGGATATTCAAAACGGAGATTCGTTTAATGACTTTTCTTACATTGAAAAAACAAAGCACTCCTGTCAAAATGAGAACAATTCCTATAATTTTGAAAACCAATAATCCATCAAAAAGAAAAAAGCAGGCTACAATACCAGCAGAAAATCCAACCAGGTTTTGGGCGAGGCTACCTATAAGTGTTGAAATCGCGACGGGCCACTTAGCATTTGAAGGCATAAACATGATACGCCCACCATATTCACCTATCCTGTTAGGCGTAAAAATGGATAATGCTACACCACCAACCACAGCTCTGACCATATGAGCGAATGGAATTCTGATATGAATAGACAATAACGTCCTCCATTTAAATGTCTCAAGCAGCCAGTTGATAGGCATCATGAAGAAGACAATGGTAAACCACCAAAAGGTCTTGTCAAAGGAGATAAGAGAAAGATTTGCAAAGTGATTGCTTCTGGACCATAGTTGGAATCCAAGCAAAACGAGAAGAAGAATGGTCATCAGCCATCTGACGGCAGGATGTTGGAAAAGGCGCACTATACAAATGTAGGTGTTTAAGAGAGGAGACCTTTTAATGTGACCGGATTGAAATGTCTAACTGATTTCGTCGAAATCCTTTTAGATATTTTATAATATAATATATATATAATTGCTTATGAGAATGTTATATTTTTTTTAAATCTTCTCTCTTTCATTCATCTCGGATTTTGTCGAAATCCTATCTTTTAAGCCCATTATCTCGATCGATGTTATATACCAAATCGAAATTATTTTTTTCCAAAAAATACAGTCGGATTTTGTTGAATCCCCTTTTCTAAACCGTTCCTGCAGCACAAAGACGACGATGATTAACTTGTACCTTTGGCAAATCTAGTCCCGGTTCCACCCGGCTATGATTAAAGAAAAACCATGGAAATCCTCATTATTCTCATTCTTATCCTGATCAACGGTTTATTTTCTATGTCTGAAATTGCTCTCGTTTCAGCTCGCAAAAACAGGCTTAATTATTCGGCTCAGAGGGGAAATCGGGGTGCAAAAATCGCTCTCGATCTCGCCTCAAATCCAAGTAAGCTTCTTTCCACTGCTCAGATCGGTATCACACTGATCGGAATATTGACCGGTATCTATAGCGGAGAAAGAATAACACAGGGCCTGGAAGAATATTTTTTACAATTTCCTCTGTTAGCACCATACGCGCATACTTTGTCCATCACAGTTGTGTTGATCATCCTAAGCTTTTTTGCATTAGTATTGGGCGAACTCGTACCAAAGCGGATCGGTCTTACGTATCCCGAAGCCATAGCAAAAACTGTTGCCTTCCCGATGAAAATAATCGGCTTCATCATGGCACCTTTCATCTTTCTGTTAACCACCACTACTGATCTTCTTCTAAAAATATTCAGTGTCAAACCTTCAAGCAATAGCAAAGTCACTGAGGAAGAAATAAAAGCGATCATCAAGGAAGGTACTGAAGAAGGTGAAGTACAGGAGATCGAACAGGATATAGTTAACCGGGTATTTAGTGTCGGGGACAGAAGCGTAAGTTCGTTGATGACGTCAAGAACCAAAATGACAGCGTTGGATATCGCCGATTCAAAAGAAGAAGTGAAAAAACTGGTTTCACATGACATGCATAATTTTTACCCGATCTATGACAGCGATGTGCAGGACATCGTGGGCATCGTCAGCCTGAAAAAATTATTCGCAGAAATTGAAAAGGATGACTTTAATCTGAAAAACACTCTTTCGGAACCATCATATATTGCAGAGGGTGCTTCAGCATACCAGGCTTTGGAACAATTCAAACAAACGAATATTCACTACGCATTGGTGATCGATGAATATGGATCGACACAAGGAATTCTTACAATGAGCGATATCCTCGAAGCTCTTGTCGGCGAGGTATCAGAATTTTATGGGCAGGAATATAAATTTGAAAAACGTGATGATAATTCATGGCTGATTGATGGTCATTATCCGCTGCCTGATTTTTTGATTGAATTTGGGATGGAAGATTTTATCAAAGATTTCGAAGTCAATACTGTAGGCGGATTAATCATCCAGGTGCTTGGGCATATTCCAAAAGAAACTGAAAAAGCTCGCTGGGAACATTTTGAATTTGAGATTCTGGATATGGACGGACCGAAGATTGATAAGGTACTTGTCGTGAGGAAAAAAGGTGAGTAGTCAATAGTGAGTAGTCAGTAGTGAATAGACAAGTGAATGCGTCATTTCCTTCGCGGCTTTGCGACTTTGCGAGAAAATTTTAGCCCTTTTCCCACACAATCTTCACAGCCGACATTTTTTCATTTTCAAAACGAATGTCAGTATAAACTTCAAATCCGTTTTTCAAATAAAATGCTAACGGAGATTCATACGGCTCACCATTTTGTTTGATTTCATCATCATGATCAATAACCCAGCCGTTTAAACGGGACTCATTTTCTTTCATATGTTCCAGCATCATCCGACCAAGTCCGATCCCATGATACAAACTATTTATAATGATTGAAAACCACCGGTCCCCTTCACGATCAAACGTATAGGCCCATCCTATGATTTCATTTGCATCATCAAGCATTAAAAAATGTATTTGCCCGCCTGATGCATTGAGGTATTCATCAAATCCTTCTTTTGTAGTACTGATGCGACCCGGATATTCGCGATTCCACAAATAAACAATGGTTTC
>JBATMM010000025.1:0-10629 GCA_049289835.1 Saprospiraceae bacterium
TCTTTCGCAGCTTTAGACAGTTTGTAACTCGTCATCAGTATACAATACGATTGTTCAGCACCTCTTCCCACACGTCCTCTCAATTGATGCAATTGCGCAAGGCCAAATCGTTCCGCATTTTCAATGATCATCACCGAAGCATTAGGAACATCAACCCCAACCTCAATGACAGTCGTTGAAACCATGATCTGTGTTTTCTTTTCAATAAATCGTCTCATCTCCTCTTCCTTCACATCAGCTTTCATCCGGCCATGCACGACCGATATTTGATAATCAGGTCTTGGAAATATTCCAAGTAATCTTTCATAACCATCCATCAGATTTTCAAGATCAAGTTTCTCCGATTCTTCGATCAGTGGATATATGATATATACCTGCCTGCCTTTTGAAATTTCAGCCCGGACAAATTCCATCACTCTTGATCGATGAGCCTCTGTTCGTTGAGTAGTGACTATTGGCTTACGTCCCGGAGGCAGTTCATCGAGGATAGAAATATCAAGATCACCGTATATCGTCAGTGCCAATGTCCGCGGTATCGGCGTAGCCGTCATTACAAGTACATGTGGTGGATGTATCGGTGACTTTGTCCACATCTGCGCCCGCTGAGCCACGCCGAAACGATGTTGTTCATCTGTAATCGCAAGTCCAAGATTTTTAAATTCAACACCCTGTTCAATCACTGCATGCGTACCTAATAAAATATGGATCTTACCATTTCGCAATGATTCAAGCAATTGGACTCGCGCATTACCGATTACACTCCCCGATAAAAAGGCTATCTGCATATCCATTCCTTCGAGGTAAGAGGATATTGATTTATAATGTTGCATCGCCAAAACCTCAGTCGGTGCCATCAACACGGATTGGTATCCATTGTCTGCAGCCAGCAGCATGCACATCAATGCCACTACAGTTTTCCCACTCCCAACATCTCCTTGCAACAATCTATTCATTTGCTTCCCTGAACCCATATCCTTCCGGATTTCACGCATCACTCTTTTCTGTGCTTCAGTCAGTGTAAATGGTAGTTTCTCAGAAAAGAAAGTATTGAACAGATTACCTACTTCGCCGAATACAAAACCTCTGACTGTATCATTCCTTTTGACTTTGGCCCGAAGTAAAAGGAGTTGTAAAAAAAATAATTCTTCAAATTTTATTCTGTTACGCGCATGCTGAAGATCATTTTTATTGACAGGTAGATGAACATCTTTAAATGTTTCATATCTGGATTTAAAACGCAATTTTGAAATAATGACGGCAGATAGATTTTCTTTGATATCATTCGGACGGAGTTGACTGAACAATTGTTTAATAATTTTCCGTCGTCCTTTGCTATCAAGTCCTTTCAATATCAGTTTTTCAGAACTGCTATACACCGGGTCTAATCCACTTGATATAGCTTTGTCCTCTGATATTTCTTCAATTTCAGGATGTACAATGTTGTATTTACCTCTGAAATCCTGCACTTTTCCATAGAGTAAATAAGGCTTTCCGGTTTTGACCCACTGATCAATTTCTTTGTATCGTTGAAACCAGATGACCTCAATTTCCCCGCTGCTATCCTCAAATGTGCCTACCAGTCTTTTCTTGTGGCCCGTTCCTTCAATTATTTTTTCCGTGAAAATTCCTTTCAACTGTACGGAATCAGGCAATGACTTCGCCTGAACAACGCTTGTGATCTCTGACTTATCAATATACCTGAAGGGCAGATCCCACAAGAGATCACCGATCCGATGTATACTCAATTCTTTGCGCAAAACTTCCCCACGGGCAGGCCCGACACCTTTAAGATATTCAATCGGCTGATCAAGGATTGTTTCTTCTCTGCTCAAAATAGATGCTTTCAAAAAGTTGAAAGATAATTACAACATCCATCAATGGCAACCTTTCATGTGAAACAGTCTTCGCAAGTAGTTCACTACTGAAACAACCTCAATTCTATCGCTGATAATGCAGAAATTAGCATCTTAAGGACTGGACGAATTACGGTTACTGACCCAAGTCGAAGTATAAACCTTACTTTTGACTCTACCCACCTTATAATAACAACCATCATGGAGACGAAGAGACAAAAACAGATAAGCGAACTCATCCGCAGAGCGTTCAGTATGGTCTTGATGGAAGAAGGTTCCTATATCTTCGATAAAGCATTAGTCACCATCACAAGTGTTGTCGTATCCCCGGATATGCAAAGCGCGAAAATTTATTTGTCCGTCTTTAATGCCGATAATAAACAGGAGGTGATGGCCGCAGTGCAGGAAAATAATCATCGCCTTCGTCTTTCACTTTCAAATAAGGTTGGAAAACAAGTTCGCCGCATACCCGAACTTCAGTTTTATCTCGACGAATCCCTGGACGAATTTTTCCGCATGGACAAAGTCCTCAGCGACCTCCGCGCCAACAATCAAATGGGCTCAGAAGAAGAATGAATAAAGAGTGACGAATGACGAGTAACGAGTAACGAATGAATTATGATTAGTGGAAGACAAGAAGTATTTTCTCTATTTAGGAAATTTCTCAAAAATCTCAAGCCTCAAGGTGCTTAGAAAATCTTTAATCTTTAATCTTTAATCATTATTCGTCATTCGTCATTCGTCATTCGTCATTCATCATTCGTTACTCGTTACTCGCTACTCGCTACTCGTTATTCGTTACTCGTTATTCGTTATTCGTTCGGATCATCTCCTCCACAACTCCCTCCTTAAGCGCAAATTCACAATAATAAAGTTTTGAAGGGGCTATCTTTTTAAACAAATAGCGGATGAGTATATAAGCCACAACAATATAATCTATCCTTTCTTCAGGTATTTCATGCATCTTTCGTCTCTCATCTATACCAGCGATGATCACTTTATTCATGATCTCTGTGATGCCGGTGATCTCAAGCTCAGCCCAGTGCGTGGAAGTGATACTTTTTGGTAATACCTCATACAACACTTCAAATGATCCGCTGGCTCCTATTAAATAATAAACTGAGGTTTTTTTCAAAACTTTAATCAGTGAGGCCAATTTATCATCCAACTCTTGTTCCAGTAATTGGATCTGCACTTTGCTGATCGGATCAGAATGGTGATAGGTCTCGTACAAAACAGCTACTCCGATTTTAAAACTTTCTGCAAAAGCAACAACATCTTTTTTAAACAGGATGAATTCTACACTGCCTCCACCAATATCCATGATGAGACCGTATTGATCCATGTCCGGTAACACACTTTTGATTCCTCCAAGGATAAACCTGGCTTCCTGATGTCCGTCTATGATCTCAATCGGGATACCGGATACTTCAGAAAGTTTTTCTGCTACCGCCACTCCATTCCAGGCTTCCCGTAACGCTGCAGTTCCGATAGCCCTGGTTCTTCCCACTTCATATATTTGGATAAGGTCTTTAAAAAGGAGCATCGCATCAATCGCCCGTTGTATGGCATCTTCTTCGATTAATTCCAGTCCGCCATCCGCAAGTTTTACATACACCCTTTCTTTGAGCAGAGTGACCCATGATCCATGTTGGTGAAGTTCACAAATAAGCAGATGGAAAGTATTGGATCCAAGATCAATGACAGCGATCCGTTGCTCTTTCATTTTGGTCGTTGCTGTGCAGCCTGGCTGAGGATTTGATTAAAAAAGACAACACCTGATTCCGACATTGCATTTGCAGCCGCAGGTTTATTGTCTGTCATGAAGATAAAATACTGACATCCCGTATCACAATAGATATCGGCTTCTTTTACAATCGCTCCCTTCGATATCCAGCTTAATCTGCCTAACGGCTTACATGGATTATTCATCAAAGCAGGAGCAGGAGAAATATAGAGGACAGTATTCTTCGCACTACGGGCATCATCCTGATTGATACTCATGGGAAGATTATAAAAGATCATATCTACTTTATCCGTGGTCGAATAAAGATTTGTGATTTCTTCATTTGACATTGATGGATAAGGTGAAGCATTTGTCGCGGTTGCTTTTTCTTCATCTTTAACTTCTTTTGTGGGATGAGCACAAGAGAGGGTAATCACTGAGAATAAGATAAAAACGAGTGTGGGTGCTTGTTTAACATTCATCATACCTTAAAAGTAATACTCTCCTCTGAAGCTGATGAAATAAGAAACAAGTCTTTCAGAAGCCAGGTTATGTTTTGCAGGACTTAACAAAGGTGTGATCCCGCGTGTATACCTCCCGGTCAGACCCCAGTGCGGCCCCAATCTATAGGATATGCCTACCAACCAGGAAATATCATTATTATTAAAATAAGGTACAAGCTTGTCGAGATTCATATCCGTCGTGTGGAAATAATCAAATGTGCGTGCATTGATCAATCTTGCATAACTAAAACCGGCCTGAACAGATACTTTGTAATATTTTCCTTCTTCCTGCCACCAATCCCCAAGTGTTGCATATACGGGTAGTTCTGCGTATACAAGGTTGATGTTGATGTCCGGATCATAATCAGGATTGAATATATCAGGTCGACTCCCGCGTTGTGAATAGAGAAATTCAACATTCAGGTCAAGACGGGATTCAAAATTGATAATGGCTTTTATTCCGCCGGTCATTCCTACTTTATCGTAACCCGCCAGCATATCCCCATCAATCTGACAGGCATTGGCTCCTGCAATTATAGCTGCTGAAAATCTCTGTGAATAGGCGGGCGAAACCAAAGACAAAAGAACGATCATGGTGATGAGGGCCGGAAGACATATCAAAGGTTTTTTTAATTTCATGGTTTCATTTTAGTCCCTGAGGTTGAAAAATTTGATCAGCCTAAGGCAAAAACAACAATTACACCTAACTTACGATGGTCAAATATACCAAGCATAATCTCAAAAAGCTTGAAGATATATTCAACGAACTCAAGATCACTGTTCGATATGAAAAAGGCAATTTTCAATCCGGATATTGTATTGTATTTGGCAAAAATATTGTCATCGTCAATAAATTCTTCGATGTTGAAGCCAGGATCAATACCCTTTTGGAAATTCTGGACCAGGGTACTTTTGATCCTAAGGAACTCACAGAGGAGAATTTCGATTGGTACCAGAAGATCAGGAAAGGCATGCTGAAACCCGTGTGAATTCAATACTTGAAATCACATTATTAGGGACAGGAACGTCCCAGGGGATCCCGGTTATTGGATGTCCATGCCCTGTTTGTGCTTCGACAGATCCAAGGGACAATAGGTTTCGTACAGCCGCTTTTATTCAGGCAGGAGATACAGGTCTTGCTATTGATCTGGGACCCGATTTCAGAATGCAGATGTTGAACAATCGTATCTCTAATGTACATGCTGTCCTTCTGACACATGAACACAACGATCATATTTCCGGCCTGGATGATATCAGACCTATTAATTTCCGGTATAACAGAAATATCCCCATCTACGGATCTCAAAGATCAATTGGGGAAATTCAAAATCGGTTTTTTTATGCCTTCGATCCGGACTACATGTATCCCGGCAAACCTCACGTCACAGGGATCGTAATAGATGATGATCCGTTTGTAATCAACAATATTCTGATCACCCCCATACCTGTTGACCACGGTGACATGCCGATTTACGGCTTCAGAATCGGAGATCTGGCTTATATAACGGATGCTAAATTTATTCCGGAACATAGTAAAGTAAAATTGCAGGGCCTGGATACTCTTATTTTGAATGCTTTACGGATTGAACCTCATGTAGCCCATCTCAATATTGAAGAAGCGATCGAAATAGTCAAAGAACTAAAACCACGACAATGCTTTCTTACACATATAAGCCACGATTCCGGTCTGCATGCGGATATTGACAGGATTCTGCCGAAAGGTATAAAACTCGGATACGATGGTTTAAAAATCAGATTGTCTTGAGATTGGGGGGATAGAATGGTTTATTGAGCCACAATTTCTGCCTGCCCATTAACCTTTCGACTGATCATATATAATTTGCCTTATCTTTATTGGCAGCAGTTGTAAAAAATTGAATGGATAGGTGTTAAGGATCATGACAATAAAATTTCGGTATTTATTCCTGGGTATCTTCTTAATGATGATGCATTGGTGTGCTGCCCAGCATGTGATGCAGAATAGCCTCTATATGTTTGACCGCTATGCCTTTAACCCGGCATTTGGTGGAATGGAAAGCAGTCTTGTTGCCAATTTTCAATACAGAACTCAATGGGCTGGAATTCCGGGAAACCCGGAATCCTATATGATTGATACACACATGCCTTTTTATTTATGGCAGGGTGCAATAGGTCTGGAGCTTTTCAACGAATCCATCGGAGCCGAAAAACAAACTTCTTTTCTTGTTTCTTACAATTATATCAGAGAAACGTCCTTTGGACTTTTTTCATTAGGGTTAAGGGCAGGATTAAGCCAGAATAGTTTAGACGGGGCCAAACTTAGAGCTCCTGATGGCTTCTATGAGGGAGGTATCATTGATCATCAGGATATTGATCTGCCAAATGGAGCAGTCAGTGGGATATCTCCACTATTTGAAACTGGGCTCTATTATGCGGGAGATTATTTTGAAGCAGGGCTATCGATGACCGGCTATTATCCTGGTGGTATTGACCTTGGAGAGGGTATCCATTCCGACCCCAGACCGGGCTTTCATTTTTTTGGGGAATATTTTATTGAATCATTTGATCAGATATCTATTTATCCCATAGTTTATATCAAGTCAGATTTGATAGAGACACAGGCTGAGTTATCTGTCAGAGCTGAATGGCAAAATATCGCTACTGCAGGAATAGGGTACAGGGGGTTTGGCAATAACAATCTGGATGCGCTTATTTTATCAGCAGGTGTTCGATTGTCTCCGAAATTCTACCTTAATTACGCATATGACCTGGGTTTGAGTTCACTCAATTCTGCTCATCAGGGTTCACATGAAATACTAATACGATATAATCTTGGGAAAAAGATTGGAGCTGGTCTTCCACCCAGGACCATTTATAACCCAAGAAATCTATAATAACGACATAAAATCACTAAACGAAGTGTGTAGAAGGATAGTTGGGAAAGCCTGACTTTTCCTTATTGGAAGGCTCTGAGATGTTTGTATGCATAGCTTTATGAATGATTAACCAAAAGGATATCAATTCATTAGCAACGCCAACTTAAATTCTTTGAATCGCATACTACAGTCAAATAATATGTCGTTACAACCGATGTTGGCATAAATTATGCTGTCTTTTGTGTGGTCAGGAAAAGATATTTGTTGGATATCTAAGTCAAAAAACTATCTTTACGCCTCTTTTTTTAGCTACCCAAAACAGCGAAACTTTTATAAAAAGGATGAGGAACATTTCGATCTTAGCATTAGCCATAGTGATTGTGGCTTCATTGTTCAGTGCCTGCAGTACCAAAGAGACTGGGCAATTGATAGGTGTCACTGACCGCCCTAAGTATTCTGGCATTAACCCCTACGGGATGGAGTACATACCAAGTGCTTCATTTCATATTGGCCAGACAGATCAGGACATCTTCAACAGTTATATGCAAAGACCTCTCGCTGTATCAACGATTGGCTTTTTCATGGATGATACTGAAATCACCAATAACGAATACCGCCAATTTGTCAATTGGGTAAGGGATTCTATCGCACACACCACACTCGATCATTTCATCGAAGATGACCAGGGAAATCAAAAGATTGACTGGGACTATGAAATTGACTGGACTGATGAAGGCCTCAGCGGTATGTATTTCCAGGGCGATGATGTTTTTGGCAATTCCAAAGAAATCGATACCCGTAAGCTCGTGTACAAGTATGAATGGAAAGATTGGGATAAAGCAGCCAGCCCGTCATTCAAAGGAAAACGTAACGAAATTATAAATAGAGAAGAGGTAAGTATCTACCCCGATACATTGGTTTGGATTCGCGACTTCGCTTATTCATACAATGAGCCTTTTACAAGGAATTATTTCTGGCATCCTGCCTTCGATGACTATCCTGTAGTCGGTGTCAACTGGAAAATGGCTAAAGCCTTTGGTGCATGGCGTACTAATCTATGGAATACCTACAGAGGTGAAGAGCCGAATACAGAGGAATTCAGACTTCCTACAGAGCATGAATGGGAATTTGCGGCACGAGGAGGACATGATCTGGTCCCTTATCCATGGGGTGCTTACGGACTTAGAAATGCTAAAGGTTGCCTCCTTGCTAACTTTAAACCAGGCCGTGGTAATTATCCTGAAGATGGAGGACATTATACTGTAAAAGCAGATGCCTACTTCCCAAATGACTTTGGTCTCTATAATATGGCAGGTAATGTTGCTGAATGGACTGAAACTGCATTTTTCGAAAATGCTCAATCCTTTATTCACGACGAGAATCCAAATATTAAATATGATGCAAAACCAGATGATCCCGCAGTTTATAAGCGTAAAGTGATCAGAGGCGGTTCATGGAAGGATGTTGCATATTATTTGCAAACCGGCACACGTAACTGGGAATATCAGGATACAACAAAATCCTATATCGGATTCCGTTGTGCGCTGACTTTCCTTGGAAGATCGATCAACGATACAAATTAATTTATCAGAGGACTTAGTCTGGTCAATAAAGCTGCTGATCCATCGTACTTTTTTATCTGAATATCTGAAACTAACAAATACAAATCCGGGATGCTACAGGGTGTTGTTTTTAAATCCTGCGGTTGTCTTTTTAACTCAATCAATCACATTCATTAACTAAAAAACATCTCAATCAACATGTACAGGTTTATTAAATCCAACTCTTTCAAGTATTTGAAGAACTTCATCATTGGGATAGGCGCATCTGTCGTAATGATCGGGGCTTTAGGAAAAATCAGAAGCACCTCCTGGGGTGATGCCATGATTACGGTGGGACTTTCAACTGAAGCTTTTATCTTCCTTATGTTAGGCCTTATTCCACCAGAGAAAGATTACTACTGGGAAAAACTGTACCCGGGATTAGAGAGATACAACAGTAAAATTTCTCCAATCGCTGCAGGTGAATTGGACAAAGACCAAAGACCTTTAAATGGAATGAAAGTAGAAGGTCAGTTAGGCGGTATGTTGTCTGAACTACAAATCATGTCTAAAAGCATGAGCTCTCTTAAAGCTTTACAGGAAGTTGATTTTTCACAGACTTCTGATCAGATCAAAGCGATGGGCAATTTCTACGACAGGATGAATCAGGCTATGCAGGAATTGAGCCATAGCGTTGAGGAAACAAAAGCATACCGTGGCCATATTACAGCATTGAATCAGAATCTCGTGGGCGTAAATACAATGTATCAAAGCGTTCTGCAGACAAAAGATTCACTCACTAAGATGAATGATGCAATGGTTGAATTAGGGAATACGGCTGATGATGCACGCAGTTATAAAGACCAGATGGGTACACTCAACAAGAATCTCAAGTCGTTGAATAGTGTATATGGTAATGTGCTGACGGCAATGACTGGTGGTGCTAAGGCTTAATCGAGATCGATAATTTCGATGCGTTTTATTTTTTAATAAAAAACACTTAATTCAATATGTCAATCCCTAAGGAACCCAGGCAGATTATGATCAATATCATGTACCTGGTTTTGACTGCCCTTCTTGCACTAAATGTTTCGGCTGAGATCTTCAATGCTTTTAAAGTAGTAGATAAGAGTATGGAGAGAAGTAATGCTGCTCTTGATGAAGCAAACGATAAAATGCCAAAAGCAATCAAAGACGGAGCAAAAAAGAAAGAATCACTTGCTGTATATGCTGAACGTGTAGATCCGACTCGTCAATTGTCTGTTGAGTTTGACGATTATATCCAACATGTTATTGACACAATGATCAATATTACAGGTGGCTTTTTAAATGATCCTGAAACAGGTCTTCCAACAGAGAAACTTAAAGGTGAAAAAGAAAAGAATGTCACTACCAGATTCCTTGTTGATAAGGGGAAAGGAGAAGAAATAAAAGCCAAGATTCTCGAATACAGAGATAAATACAGTGCCCTGTTTGATACTGCTGATGTTACTAAATATGGCAAGGATATTTCTTTATCCATAGACGATGAAACCTGGAAGAAAAGAAGGAAGAAGAGTTGGTCTGAAATGAACTTCAATCACATGCCACTTCAGGCAGCAATTCCTATTCTTCGTAAATTTCAAAACGACAATAAGAATACAGAAGCTACTATTCTAAACTACCTCGCTGGAAAAGTTGGTACAACAACGGATGCTGTATTTGAGGAATTCATGGTTGTTTCTGCAGCCAAGAAATCATACGTCATCAAAGGCGACACGTATGAAGCTGACATCTTCCTGAGTGCTGCTGCTGGTTCAGATAGTAAGACTAGTATATCTATCAATGTTGATGGAAGGTCATTACCGGTTGGTGCTGATGGCGTTGCTAAGTATACAGCTGGAACTAGTTCCGTAGGTATTAGGAAGTACAATGCAAGTATAAATGTTACGAACCCTGTGACCGGTGAAACAAATACATTTAAAAATGAATTTGAATACGAAGTAGGTGAGCGCTCAGTGTCCGTTTCTGCTACGAAGATGAATGTATTCTACATGGGTGTTCCAAATCCTGTTGAAGTTTCAGCTGCAGGTGTACCAAGTAACCAGGTACAGGTCAATATGAGTGGTGCAGGTGGTGGAAGCATTGCCAGAAACAGCGATGGAACATGGA
>JBATMM010000026.1:0-4696 GCA_049289835.1 Saprospiraceae bacterium
GGGTTGTAGGCCATGATTGAAAAACATTTTTTATGATTGAAAAGTTTGGTGAATCTTCCTTTACCCCTAAATC
Organism: Saprospiraceae bacterium; assembly: GCA_049289835.1. Taxonomy (GTDB): domain Bacteria; phylum Bacteroidota; class Bacteroidia; order Chitinophagales; family Saprospiraceae; genus Opimibacter. The sequence goes on from JBATMM010000026.1 coordinate 74, forward strand.
CCCTGAAGGGGACTTTGTTTTTTACTTATAGTATTACAAATTAAGTCCCCTTTAGGGGATTTAGGGGCAGATGAATCTTATTTTCCTGCAGCGACCGGCACAACAGGCAGGCTTTCATTTCCATCCTCACTCACGGATTGCACTGCAAAGAAATAATTGTCTTTGGAATAGGGAAGATCGGCTTTCAGATCAGTTGTAAATATCTTTTTCTGCCAGATAGCACTTGTCGTTTCTCTCATGAGTATATAATAGCCTTTTACTTTTCCTGATGGCGCTGAAGTCCAACTGAGGTTGGTGAAATTTGTAAGTTTTCTCGTATCGACTTTTACATCCCGGGGCATTGATGGTGCCTTTGCCAGGTTAGCGAGATTGCAGAGATTCATCGCTGTATTTTTTCGAAGGTATTCAAAGTCAATAAACTCAGGGAGGTCACCATATTGAATGCCATTTTCCATTCTTACATCCTGGTGTTGGTGATAATAGTTTTCATTCATTTCTGTAAAACGAACTGCCGTAAAACCACGTTGTACATAGGGCGTATGATCTCCACCACGAAGGAATCGGTCATTGCGGTAGATCATGACCACTTCTAAATTATCAACATAGCGTTCACCAATTTCTTTTACATAACGAGCCAGCTGTCTGGCCTTTCCATCATTTTCAAGACCCATACTCCGGATATTCAGTGCAGCTTTTCCTGTATCCTGCACTGAAAAGGCTTCGCTGAAAACACGGATTTTTGCATTACTGATATTATTCGTTTCACTGCTGTTATTGCTGCCGATGATATCATTGTTGAGGACAGCTTCAATATTCCATTTTTCCTGCTTTGCTTTTTCTGCCATATATCCTGAACCCAGTAAACCCTGTTCCTCGCCACTGACAGCCACAAAAATAATAGTTGCCGGAAAAGAAGATTTACTCATGATCCTGGCACATTCCAGAACAGCAGCCACACCGCTGGCATCATCATCAGCACCGGGAGCATCGCCGGTACGGTCCATGACATTGCTGCGCATATTGTCCAGATGACCACTGATGATAAATATGCGAGTGTCGGCCGTATCCATTCCTTTAAGAGTGGCCATGACGTTACCGAGCAAAAGAGTTGTGTCTACTCTTTTTCCATCTTTTTGTAAAGTGGTGGTATCGATCATTGCCGTTAAACGGCCACCGGATTGTTTTGCAAATTCATTAAAGCGGCTTAATACCCATTTGCGGGCTGCACCGATTCCCCGATTTGGATTGGTCTGCGTACTTAGTGTATTTCTTGTACCAAAACTGACCAGCGTATGAATATAGGACTGAAGAGAATCTTTAGAGACTTCACTGACCATCTTTTCAATCTGCGGATCTTTTTGAATGATCGTTTGTGCAACTATAGGTGAGAACAATAAAATTGATATGAATGATATAAATAGTGTTTTCATGGATATTTTTGAATGTTAAATGTAAGGAATCAAAGACCAGATTGGTTAAGAGCATTAACTTAAAAATACAATTTATTAGAATGTGAAAGTGTGACCTTTACTTTTGTCGGGAATGGAATGAATGTGTTCTTTGTGAGCACTTAGCCGGTTATTCTTAAGATTACTAGCTATATTTAACATCAGTAATGAATTAAGAAAAGTTCTTCGGTCTCCACTGCGGTCATCTCCGTGACGATATATGTATGAAAAATAATAATAAATCTAAGAAGCAGTGGAGTTCATTGCCGCAGCGCCCACAAGAACATGTGCATAGTGATCGTGGAGTTCGGAAATTTTGTGAATTGTTTACTGACCCCTGGTTTATTACACGTGAAGAATCAAAGAGTGATTACGGAGTAGACATTGTTATAGAAGCTCTAACCGATAATGGCAAATATCCAACGAATGTTCGGTCACATGCCCAGGTAAAATCATCAACCAAGAAACCGAATGCAGATGGAAGCTATAGCTATTCGGTCCCATTTTCTAATCTAAATTATCTGCTCAATAGTCCCAATTCTTTATATGTATTCTATTCAGTGAAGGAAGATAAGCTATTTTACTGCACTGCTGAAGCCGCGCATAAGACTTATGCCGGCACAAAAAGTATCACAATAAATTTTACAAAAATTTTAAACCAACATGTAGTCAAAGAGATTCATAGCCAAATTGTAAATACTAGCCTGTCAATCCGTGATTTACTCTTAAGTCCAAATCGGAGAATGATTATCAATACTGATCAATTTGTGTATAGTACTGATGAAGACGGTAAAGTCGTCTTTATGCATAATCTCATTTGGGAAAATACTTTTGGAAAAATACCTGATTGTAATGAGGTTTACCATATTGATGGTAATGTATTTGATAATAGAAGGGAAAATCTGGCACTTCACAAAACGGATAATCCATTCCCAATAGAGGAATTTCAAATTGAGATTAGTAATGCACAAATAACCAATGTGCTATCAGTTATCCTGGAAGGTGATGATGCCATTATGATTGATGATGTTCCATCACCTCCGAAAAAAGCATTTTCAAACATAATAAACAGTTTGACAAGTCAGGGATGGTCTATTGATGAAGATAAGTTATTAGCACTCGAGGATAGAATGAAAACCCTCCTTGGGATGGACTTATAGTTTTGGAATAGTGATGGAGTAATTTAATACGATCAATTGTTGAAAGAAGAATAAAGCAACTTGTATCCGATATGATGATCCTAGGCATTTTTTACATCCATGCTAAGTTCATCCGGAGAGAAATTGAATATAGAGACGGAATATTTGCCCAAACCCTCAGCGAATAAACGTTTGGAGATGCCAGTCATTTCTGCAGCCTGACCAAGAGACAATTTCCCTTGTTCATACAATTTGACAGCCAATAACATGACAAGAGATTTATCATCCAGATCAATTGCGTCCGGTAAGTGTAGGGTTAGGGTTTTCATTGTTTAAAATTACTGTAAAACTAGCTAACGAGATAAATCTGGATTGGGTTCAAATCAGCTGTGTAAAAACCCCCGGATAAATACCCAGAATCAAACTCAACACTACACATAAAATCATCACGATCAAATAAAGTGGTGTAGGTTTCACAGCCACTTCATCCGCATCTTTCGTATACATCGCCAGGATGACTTTAAAATAATAATAGACTCCAATGATAGAGGCCACAACTGCAACAACCGTCAGCCAGATATAACCATTCTTAATGGCTTCAGAGAAGATGTAATATTTTCCAAGGAATCCTGCCAAAGGTGGAATCCCAGCCAGGGACAGCATACTCATCGTAAGCAAGGCCGCCATCAATGGATTCTTTTTTCCAAGTCCATTGAATGCACTGATGCTTTCATATTTCATCGCAGAGAAAACAGGAATCGCAACTGCAAACGCACCGATCGTCGCTAAAACATAAGCTGCACCATAGAATAAAAGCGCAGAAGAAGAATTAGTCTGGAGGCTCAAAATCGCCAGAAGCATATAGCCAGCATGCGAAATTCCAGAATAGGCAAGAAGTCGTTTGAAATTGTCTTGTGTCAGTGCGATGAGATTTCCAATGATCATTGTAGCCGCTGCAACGATCATTAAAATATCACCGGTATAATCATGTACACCGATGAGTCCATGCACCATCAAACGATAGAATGCGGCGAAGAAAGCCACCTTGACAAGTGTAGCCATCGTAGCCGTCACTAATGATGGAGAACCTTCATACACATCAGGACTCCAGAAATGAAAAGGTACTGCAGCAACTTTGAAAAGAAGCGCCATTGTCATCAGCATAGTTCCGATCATAAACATAGGTGAGACAACACCTGCAGAAACATAGGTTGCAATCTTATCAAGTTCAAATGATCCGCTCGCTCCATATATTAAAGCGATACCAAACAACAAGATTCCGGAAGCAAATGATCCCATCAGGAAATATTTGAACCCAGCTTCATTGGATCGTATATCAAGCCTCCTGCTCCCCGCCATGATGTACAGTGAGATCGAGACAATCTCAATACCCAGGAAGAGCATCACTAAATTCCAAAAACTAAACAGGACAAGCGTACCGGATAATACAAACAGTAAAATAGCCAGGTAATCACTCAGGTGATGAGGTTCATCTTTATAAAAATCAGAAGACAATGCAAATATCAATGCAGCTGTAAATATCGAAAGACCACTGAATGCAATGGAGAAATGATCTACACGCATCATGCGGGACATATCCATTCCGCCAAGAATAATCGGTGCAGTTTGCGCCCATTCAAGAACGTTGACAAAAAAGATAGCTGCAAGGCCGGCGATGATCACGGGAACTAAAATCTTTCGCAGATTTAAGATTTCCGCCACCAGGCAGAACAGTCCGAGACAACACGTATAGAGTAAGACGTTCACTATCCGAATTAATTAATCGATTTATTTAATATCAGTTGCAATGCAGGTTCAGCAAGTTGCAGAATAGGTTTTGGATATACACCCATCACAATGACAAGCACAACAATGATCCCCAACGCCAGCATTTCATTCCACTGCAGATCTGTAAATCCTTCCGCAGGCAGGCTTGTCGGTCCCAGCATTACTTTCTTAAACATACGCAACATGTACACAGCCCCGAGGATGATAGTCAATCCGGCAAAAACAGATAACCATGTATTGTATTCATA
>JBATMM010000027.1:0-14236 GCA_049289835.1 Saprospiraceae bacterium
TAAAGTGGGTCTCGGAAGAAGAAAACGAAATCAAGTTCTCCTGTGGCGACCTTAGCAGCGATCTGGGCATCACCTCCTACAGGGCCTGATAAAAGCTTCGTGACGGTAAATCCTGCTTTTTCCAGAAATGTACCTGTAGTGGATGTGGCAAAAAGTTGAGCTGTCTTAAAGAGATCTTTATTCTTCAACACGAAAGAAACCATATCGGCTTTCTTTCCATCGTGGGCTATCATGGCTATTCTTAACATAGGATTAAATCTTTCTATTTTGCAGTACAAATTTCATTAAAAATCAATTCACTTCGATTTTTGCCCTCACTGAATTAATTCTTTATGCGAATTCTGCTCAATGTATTATTGTTTTTCATGGCCTTCATCATCAGGGGGCATGCACAGGAAACACCGCTCAAAGTACTTGATCATAGTGATTTCCTGATCTGGAAGACGATTCAGGATATTCAACTGTCCGGTGATGGCAATATAACCACTTATCGTCTTGTGCCCGGAGAAGGTGATCCAATGCTTTTGATTTATAATACTTCTGATAAATCAACACAACAAATTGAAAGAGCAAGTAGATCAAACATAGACTATGATGGAAAGTTTATTTATGGGACGATAACACCTCATCGTGACAGCCTGCGAAATCTCGAGCGTAAAAAAATTGAAAAGAATAAATGGCCGTGTGATACTCTTTTTATCTACGATGTTAAACGAAGAGAAAAAGTCATTGTACCCTATGTGACTAATTTTAAAATGCCGGTTAAATATGGTGACTGGCTAGCTTATACAATAAAAAAAGATGCGATAAAATCTGATACGTCAGTTAAAGTAAAAAAATCCAAAAAAGATGTTGTTCATCTTATCATAAGGCAACTATCAACCGGAATAGAAGATACTTTGAAAAATGTAAAAGATTTTTCATGGGCTGATAAATCTGCAGTGCTCATGGCCACAACTGAATTTGTGGATTCAACCTATGTTCCTGGCGTATATTTTTGGAAAGATCATGTTTGGCATATTATCAAAAAACAAAAAGGTGAATATTCAAGATTAACCATCGCAGCTGATGGAAGTAAATTGGCTTTCTTAGGAAATACAGATACAACGAAAGCGCAAGTGCAGCCATGGCAATTATTTTATTACGATTTCACGCAAGACACAGCAGTTTCGATTGCTCAAAAAGATGAGAGCAAACTTCCACTTGTCAGTCAGTATACAGATCCGAGATGGAGTGACAATGGAAGATATTTATATTATGGAAGATCAGTTATTCCTGCCATCAAAGACACATCGCTGCTGGAAGATGAATCAGTCGATGTTGAAATCTGGCGCACGGAAGATCCGGTAATGTATACGGTGCAAAATGTGAATAAATCCATTGATGAAAAGAGAGCTTTTTTATCTGTTTTTGATACACAATCAGGCAAACATATTTCTGTTAATAATCCTGACTGGGAAATAGCGGTGTTCAACAAAGAAAGTAATAGTCGTTTTGTTTTGCTTTATACTGAAAAACCCTATCAGTTAGAATCATCCTGGACAGGTGTTTCAAAAAAGGATCTCGCTATTGTCGATATTCTGACAGGAGAAATAATCCCATTCAGAAAAGGACTCGTAACACAACCTCGCATGTCACCTGAGGGAAAATATGCTTATGGATTTAGTGAATCTGACAGTACATGGTGGTCTTATCAGGTGGCAACAGGTGTATTTTCATTTATGAATCCGAAAGGGTTGCCAGTATTTTATAATGAGCTAAATGACACCCCGGGATATCCTGAAGGTTATGGATCGATCGGATGGACGAAAGATGATCAATCGCTCATTCTTTATGACCGATTTGATTTATGGAGTTGGTCACCATTGAAAACTAAAATTCCTGTTCAGTTGACGCACGGAAGGGATTCAGGACATATTTATCGGTATGTTCGTACAAATGCTGAAGAACAATATTTATCAGGTGATAGTCTTTGGTTACTTCAGGTCACGGATGATAAAACAAAGTCATCTGGTTACACATGGTTTTCACCGATGACCAAAATAGTGGATGATGTTCAACTATCGTCTTTTAAATATTCAATGCAAATAACGAAAGCACGGGAAGCTGATATTTATCTTTTTCAAAAAGAAAACTTTGGAACGTTTCCGGATCTCCAATTGACACGAGATCATTTTAAAACAAGTGAAAAAATATCTGATGCAAATCCACAGCAGAAAAATTATGGCTGGGGCAACATTGAATTATATCACTGGATGGATGAGGATAGTATAGGTCATACCGGACTATTAGTAAAACCTGCAGGATATGATTCGATGAAACTCTACCCTGCCATTGTCAATTTTTACGAACGATCCTCTGGTGAATTAAACAATCATCCGACTCCGGCACCGCATCGCTCGACGATAAACTATGCCTTCTATGCAAGCCGGGGATATGTGATTTTCAATCCTGATATCATATATTCTATAGGAACTCCAGGTGAAAGTGCTTATAAAATTGTGATGTCGGGTGTCCGTTCTTTGATCGATCAACATATTGCAGACCCTGAGAATATTGGCCTGCAGGGACATTCATGGGGAGGATATCAGATAGCTTATATCGTCACGCGAACCAATTTATTTAAGTGTGCCGAAGCCGGAGCCTCTGTGGTGAACATGACGAGTGCATATGTTGGAATCAGATGGGGAACAGGTTTGAGTAGAATGTTTCAATATGAAAGGGAGCAAAGCAGGATCGGAAAAACATTGTGGGAAGATCCTCAGGCTTATATTTCAAATTCAGCGTTATTCAATATTGATAAAGTCACAACACCTTTACTCCTACTTCACAATGATGAAGATTCCGCAGTTCCTTTTGAACAGGGCATTGAATTTTATAGTGCTTTGAGAAGGTTCGGAAAAAAAGCATGGTTGTTGAATTATCGTGGTGAGCCACACTGGCCGGTGAAATGGCAGAACAGGAAAGATTTTCAAATACGGATGTCACAATTTTTTGATTATTATCTGAAAGGTGCGCCGATACCGAAGTGGATGGAGGAAGGTGTGCCGGCAGTGGAGAGGGGGATAAATAGAGGATACTGAGAAAGAAGTAAGCAGTATTCAGTATTCGGTAAGCAGTAAGAGGTAATCGGTGAGCAGTAAGCAGTGATGAGGTAAACTAATGATCAGGTGATGTAGGGATCTGGTGATCAAGTGATCTGGTGATCTGGTGATCAAGATATTTAGATATTAAATGGTTTAAAGTCTTTATTGCATGGTACATGTACCCAGAATTGTAAGGTTTCCTGATTCGTTGTTTGCCATTTCGGAAGTGCCGCCAAATGTATTTGACAGTTGAACGTTTTTTAGTGTCAGATGTCCTGCATTGGATATGGCAGATACGGCAGGATCACCTGAGATGAGGTTGATATTTTCAAGCCATACATCAATGTCACTGAAAACTCTGAACACACGGGATGCAGAGTTTGTCTGAATAACCACTTTATTTGGGTTTGAATTAATAATATAAACTGATTTGTATACATTCAGTACATCATTGTCCACGAAAATGGTATCACCGGTCAGTGCAGAAGCAAATCTTATGGTATCGTATGCGGTGACACAGTCCAATGCATACCGCAGCGAACCGAATCCGCTATTATTTGTATTTGTGACCATTGTACAACCTGGTAAATAGTTGATTCCTGTCAACTGGATTATTACAGGGGCGGAAACTACAGAACTCAAATTGACGCGAAGTGTATCGCTGTAAGGATCCTCAAGCCGGATAAACTGACCTGATTGAGAGGCGTGATTAAAACTGAAATCAAATGCAATTGATGGATATGTTGTTAAATCTCTGTTGATGCTGTCACTATAAACACCTGTTATCCGGTATGTCATAGAATCACTCTCATGCAGATACATGATCTCCGGGGATACTATAAGGCTGTCAAGGGTAGCTGTTGTCACCACATTTAGGTGAATTGAATCCATCACCTTAATTTTTTTATCAATACCAAATCCAACGGCAAGGAGAGTCTGCGTTCCGATCAGATTGACAGGAATGGTAAAATTTACATTTCCTGCAGAAGCTGCATTAGCGATCGATGCTATTGAATCTAACCGATATCTCATCATCAATGTGACACTATCAAGCATCGATGCACTAAAAGTAACAGCCACAGTTGCTCCAGCTGTCACTACCGATCCTGTAGCAGGACTTATAATGTTCAACAATGCAGGTGATCTGGTTACATGCTCCTGATCGCTGAATGGTAGACAAGGAAAGTCTAAATCATATGTCACGGATGTATAAGGATATTCATTTGCAAATACACCAGAATCATAAGCATCGTTCAGCAGGTTTTCAACATTGTAGATAACTTCATTGTTGGCTACTGATCCGGTATGTTGCTGATTGTTTACTGTATTGGTTTGAAGACCGGTTAATCCACCAGCCTGACTTTCAGCGGCGACAACTAAATCATGGTCATCAAGATTAAAAACTTCATCAAGGAAACTCGCTGCACAACCTGTAAGCAATGAAGGAGAGGCTTGAATAAGAGGATAATAAGACATTATAGTGTCGACGATATCTGCAAAATTACCTATACCGGGTTCAACAGTGATGAGCGAATGATATTGCACATCCATCGCTGATGTTCCTGCCTGAATACCTGCTATCTGAATACTATTGACACGGAGATTATCGACCGCACCTCCATAACAATCCATGCCTAATTTGCCAAACAAAGGGGCAACATAATTACCATATTGAGTTGTATCAAGCAGGAAATTGGCCATTTGCGAACCCGCATGTGGTGTATTACAAGTGATGAGACGATTTACATCATTGCGAATGTTATAAGTAGGCCCCTGGATATATTGCCTGCTTAAAAGACCGCCCATCGAATGGACGACAATATTTACTTTTCCAACAGAAAGGTCATTTTGGACACATTGACTCATGACCTGATTGATGCCATTACGCACTACCCATTCATTATATTGGAAGGAAGAAGCATTGCCGCTCATATAATTTGCCTTAAAAAATTGATAGTTTTCATACTCTTCGATATTTGACATTGCACTCACCATAGGATCGAATGCGCTGGCATCAGACCATAAGCCATGAACAAATACAACGGGGGGCCTATATACTTCAATCAACATCCTGCCATAGAGATGAGCAATACTCGAATTCAATGTATCTACCTGCAAGATTCTTACAGTTATATACCTGGTCTTATTGCCTGCATCAGGTAGTACTTTAGGATGTGTATAGTTGAAAATAGTTCTGGAATTACCAAAATCAACAAATTTGAACTTGCCATATAAGTCGGGTGGTGCATTATAAACCGGCTCATTATTCTCATCCTGCATTTGCAGAAACACTTTTTTATTCACATTAAAGGGGCCATTGTTACAACATTTGACATTGATCAATTCAATCTGGGTACCTGCCGCGCCATCAGCACTGACCTTAATGACCGGCCAGAATTCCACATTACAACAATTTGTGTCCATCGCAACCGGGTTTCCAAAATCCGGATGGTTCGGAATATAATGCTTGGTAATAACAGTAAAATTTGCACAGTCCAGCGGTGGGAAACAATTGCATTCTGCATGATATTGTGCGTAGGCTTGTGTACAGCCGAAAAGTAAACTTCCAATAAGAACGAAAAATCGTAAAACGTTAGATTGGAGAGAAAGCATCATTTTCATAATTCATACATTCTATACCTGTAAGATTTCAATATTCAAAAGTCAAGATTCTTTTTGCCTTTGAGTTCACCCGAAAGAATGAATTTGAAAGGTTGATACTATCCTTCTAAAATGGCATTTTCAGGGCCATTCTATGTACCAAGGGCGTTTTATAACTTCCTGATTGATCGTATTTTACAAAGGTCAACAGTAAGGTGTGGCACACCTAGGTGTGGCACACTGTTTGAATCTTGGAAAATCGGGTCTCTAAACGGGCTATTTTAAATATTTTCAAAATCCATATTTTATGAAAAATGAACTTCAGAATATCGACGATACCTTTGCAGAAACTTATGCTGGTGATCCATGGTTTGGTCGAAATGTAAAGAAAATTCTTTCTGAAATAACTGTTGAAGAAGCTGTGCAAAAGCCAAATGGACAACACAGCATTCTTGAATTACTTTATCACATGATTAATTGGAGAGAATTTACGATTAGTCGGTTGCTGCCGGAGAAAGGGAAGACATCAGATTATTTTGGTACAAATGATTGGGTTGATCTTGATCATAGTGATAAAATTCTTTGGAAGAAAGGATTGAAACGGTTAGAAAAAACACAACATGATTTACTGGAATTGATAAAAGGACTTGAAAAAGAAAAGCTAAAGGAGATTGTGTTTGAAAGAAAATATGATTTTAAATATCTGCTCCATGGGGTGATCCAACATGACATTTATCACATCGGACAGATCGCTTATGTGAAAAAATTGTTGAATCAGGAATAATGAATAATCAAGAGAATCAGGAATATTGAATATCGAACTATGAACAAAGAAGGAAAAGTATGAATGTTGAGTGATCAAGTATCTAATCTCACCTCACATAAGGCGAAGCATAGGTGATGGATGCTGAGCTGTTGCATTAGGATGTGGGTGAGGTGGTCGAAGTATAGGGGCCACCAAGTCACTCCCACCTCACAACAACTTTCCCTATTGAATGCCGATCTTCTACAAAGGCGTGGGCATCTGCAAGTTGAGTATGTTCGAAAATTTTTCCTACGTGTGGCTTTAATATTCCATCCTCATAAAGCTTTTGCACTTCTTTGAATTCATGCGCTATGATATCTCTACGATGGTCTGCGATCTTCAGCATATTGACACCGATCAGGCTTTGAGATTTTGTGAGGAATGCGATGGGAGAAAAAAATCCAAAACCAAGAACTAATTTTACAAGGCTTAACTTACTTTTTTTACCACTGATTGATGCGGCACCAAGTGTAATAATTCTTCCGCCGCGGGCTAAAATGGATTTGCCTTCTTTTACAGACTTCCCGCCAAGATTATCAAAAACCACATCTACCCTTCCGTCCAGATTATCCCTTACATAATCGAGATAAGATGTGGTATGATGATCGACGACATGCTGAACTCCCATGTTTTTCAAATACTCAGATTTTTCTTTGCCTCCAGCTACACCTATCACGATACATCCTTTCCACAACGCAATTTGAATCAATGCTGTACCCAAACCTCCCGCCGCTGCATGCACTAATATTTTCTCTCCTTTCATCAATGTCTGACAGTGGATCGCTGCGTGATAAGCCGTTATACACTGTGTTGCTAATGCAGCTCCTTCTCCTGTGGGTGCATCGACATGCAGATGTCCTACGGCTTCAACATTGGTACAGGCATACTGAGCATAACCACCAAATCTTGTCAAGGCAAAGACGCGATCTCCCTTTTTGAATTCTGAAATATCCGGAGCTACTTCATCAATAACTCCCTCAACATCGTATCCAATAATGGCAGGTAAAGGAGGACATTCCCGATATTGCCCATGACGAGCCATGACATCAGCATAGTTGAGCCCAAAAGCGGTTACTTTGATCCGCACCTGGCCAGGATTCAATTGCGGCATAGGAACTTCTCTCAGTTCGAATGAATTACCAGGTTTATCATTTCGTACAAGAACTTGTGCTAACATTAGAATTTGCTTAGAATTTGAAATTGCTGTCACTCCACGAACCCAATTTAGGCATTCATCTCTGTCGAAAGGCGCTTTTTTTCTACCTTTGCAGCCTACCCAATTTTTCAAAAATGAAGTCAGGATTTTATTTATCCCTCCTTATCCTAACCTTTGTCATTCCAGGTTGCAAAAACACTCCGTTTGATGCCAAAATGTGTGGCAAGACTGAATACCTGCATGACGCGGTGAAAAAGACAACTGAAGTCATCGTACATGATATCTTTTCACCTGTCGTCGCTGCACGTATCTATGCGTATTCAAATATAGCGGCCTATGAAGCATTCCGGTATGACAACCCTAAAAAATATAAAAGTCTCGCAGGACAGCTCAATGGTTTGACTGAAGTTCCTGAACCAGCTAAAGATCAACCTGTCAATTTTGATATTGCCGGACTTGAAGCCTACATCAATGTATCCAAAGCTCTTATTTTTTCTGAAGCTGAAGTTGAAGAATTTCGTACCGAACTCTATGCAAAACTTAAAGCCGATGGTGTCCCTGATGATGTATTCGAGGCTTCTAAAGCGTATGGTAAAACAGTTTCGGATCATATCCTGGCATGGTCAAAAAAAGATAATTATGCACAGACCCGAAGCTTTGCGAAATATACAGTGACAAATGAACCAGGTCGTTGGCAACCAACACCCCCGGCGTACATTGAAGGCGTTGAACCTAACTGGCGCCAGATACGTCCTTTGACCTTAGATAGTGCACGTCAGTTTCCTCCTATTCCACCTACTCCATTCAGTACCGATAAAAATAGTCAGTTCTATAAGGAAGCATTGGAAGTATATCACATCAATGATGCTGATAAGGAAAATAAACAAGCTATTGCAAATTTTTGGGATTGTAATCCTTACGTGATGCATCAGCAAGGCCACCTGATGTTTGCTACAAAAAAAATGACACCCGGTGGACATTGGATGGGTATCGTCAGACTCGTCACACGCAAAGCAAACCTTGATATGATAGCTACATCTGAAGCATATACATTGACTTCAATTGGTTTGTTTGATGGTTTCATCAGTTGTTGGGATGAAAAATATCGCACTAATGTATTGCGGCCAGAAACCTATATCAATCAATATATTGATCCTGAATGGGTACCTACTCTTCAGACGCCACCATTTCCAGAATACACAAGTGGACATAGTGTCATTTCAACTGCTTCTTCTGTGATCCTGTCACATCTTTTTGGTGATAAATTTGATTTCATTGATAGCACGGAAGTAGAATACGGATTACCTCCGCGTACATTTCATTCTTTCCAGGAGGCTGCCGCAGAAGCTGCGATCAGTCGGCAGTATGGTGGAATTCATTATACACCTGCCATTAAAAATGGTGAAGATGAAGGAAGAAAAATCGGAGAACACGTGTTGCAGAAAGTAGTGACTTCGTCCAAATAAAAAAATGTGAGAATGTGAGAATGTGAGAATGTAGAAATGTGGAAGAGTAGAAATGAGGAAATGTGAAATGATGGAAAGGCAAAAAGGTTGAATCGCGGAAACGATAAATGTTTCCAACAATAAATAAAGATGGAATACAGAACAGAAAAAGACAGTCTTGGCCTGGTGCAGGTTCCTGCTGATGTCTACTGGGGTGCTCAGACACAACGCAGTAAAGATAATTTCAAGATAGGGGGTCAAAAGATGCCGATGGAGGTCATCATGGCGTTTGCCATTCTCAAAAAAGCAGCTGCTCAGGCGAATCTTGAACTTGAAGTCCTTCCAAAAAACAAAGCAGATCTAATCGGTAAGGTGTGTGATGAAATCCTGAAGCATAAGCTTGATGATCACTTTCCGCTGGTCGTATGGCAGACTGGTTCGGGTACTCAATCGAATATGAACCTCAATGAGGTGATTGCCAATCGTGGTCATGTTTTGAAAGGAGGAAAGCTGGATGACGCAAAGAAATTTCTTCATCCCAATGATGATGTCAATAAATCACAATCATCGAATGACACGTTTCCTACTGCAATGAGTATAGCGGCATATAGTTATCTGGTTGAACATACCATACCTGCATTACAGCTTTTGCAAAAATCACTGGACACAAAATCAAAAGAATTTCAGAAGATCGTGAAGATCGGTCGTACACACCTTATGGATGCTACTCCGCTGACACTCGGACAGGAATTTAGTGGATATGCATCACAAATTGAACATGGAATTGCGGCCATCAAAAACACTTTAAAACATCTTGCTGAATTAGCTCTTGGTGGCACTGCGGTGGGCACTGGTTTGAATGCGCCAAAAGGTTATGATAAGCTTGTGGCTAAAAAGATTTCTCTGTTGACAGGACATCCGTTTGTCACTGCGAAAAATAAATTTGAATCACTTGCTGCACATGATGCGATTGTAGAATCTCATGCGGCATTAAAGACAGTGGCTGTTTCTTTAAATAAAATTGCCAATGACATCCGTTTACTGGCCTCTGGACCAAGAAGTGGAATAGGTGAAATAAATATTCCTTCCAACGAACCCGGATCTTCGATTATGCCCGGAAAAGTCAATCCTACACAATCTGAAGCGATGACGATGGCGATGGCGCAAGTCATTGGTAATGATGTAGCCATTTCAGTAGGCGGCATGCAGGGACATTTTGAATTGAATGTATTCAAGCCTGTCATCATCTATAATTTTTTAGTTTCTGCTAGGCTTATTGCTGATGCGTGTCACAGTTTTGTCGAGCATTGTGTCGATGGCATTGAAGCCAATATGGCACGAATTAAAATGCATGTTGACAATTCACTGATGCTGGTGACTGCTCTCAATACGCATATTGGCTATGATAAATCTGCGGAGATCGCGAAGAAAGCGCACAAAGAAAATACGACATTGAAACAGGCGGCCCTTTCGCTTGGTTATCTGACTTCTGCTGAATTTGACAAATGGGTCCGGGCGGAGGACATGGTATAACGAATAACGAGTAACGAGTAACGAATAACGAGTAACGAGTAACGAATAACGAGTAACGAATAACGAATAACGAGTAACGAGTAAGAGTGTAAGAGTGTAAGAGTGTAAGAATGTGAAGATTCGCTGAGCTCCGTAGGAGCGACATCTCTGTAGCACGTAGTGCGAAAGAGGTTTTTGAGCTCCGTAGGAGCGGTATATTTTCCGCACGAAAATCTACGATAAATGCCCCAGAGGGGCAATAGGTTGGTAACTTCCGAAACAAATAAACCAGTCCATGCCCCAGAGGGGCAAAACTCGAATAGCGCAAAGATTACTTTACCTGAATTTGATCACTGCGAAAATGCTTCCTATGATCAGTAGGATGCAAATGATTCCCATTCCCATGATGTATGCTGTGCCCACTCCGGGCCCTTGCTCTGAATGTGCTGAGAGGCTTTTGCTTAATACATAATGACCACCAACGATACCCACAATCCATATCCGAAGCAGTAGCCAAGGTCTGATAACTCCGGGGATATAATAAAGTCCAAACGTGATTGGAATCAATACCAGTGGAATAATAAATGCTGTATTCACCCAAAAAGAGTCCATTGATTTTATTGGAGAATAGGTCATCTTAATGAGTAATATAACAAGCATATAAAAGAACACCCACAACAATTCAGGGCCGATAAGATAGTTTGACAATTTATTCATTTGGATTTCTTTACCGGTTTTTTATTGAGTTTCTTTACCGGTTTTATAAGTGTAATATTTATAGCATCATCCTGGATTTCATATTTATAACCTTCAGTCTTATCCCGAATGACGCGTTCGCCAATGAAATTTAAAATAGGGAGGCGATCATCTAATGGAAGGCCTGTCTCCGCTTTCCAGTTATCGGCTTTTGGCACATTGATAAACGCAAGTGAGAGTCCATCACCGAATTCATACCTAAACTTAAGCATGATATCTTCGCGATAAAAAATAACATTGCCTGCACGATCTTCCTCTTCATATGCAACATGGCCGACATGCATTTTGCCCAATTTTGTAAATCCTATATTATTCCATGCATCTGCCATCATTTTGGCAGGAACCTCTAACTGCTTCATGATATCATTTGAGCTCATGCCATAGAGGACGAGTTTTCGTACCATTGAAAAAAGAATATCGTCTCTGAGTCTGGCTTCAATTTCCTTACGATTCTTATCGACGAAATCTCTGGAGATCGTCTCTGCTTCAAGTTCGATCCGATGCATTTCTTCTTTCGCTGCGATCTGCATTTCAATAGCTTTCTCATGAGCTTTGCGGACATCTTCCTGGACTTTATCAACATTCGCCAGTGCGGCTTGCATGGATTTTTGAAATACATTACCAGCTTCACTATAATCAGGTTGCTTTTTAGCCATGGAAATATTTTATTAGATTTTGTTAGATGAGGATGAGTTTACCGCCAATTTGGCTTTGAGGTAAAAACAATGAGAAAATAAAGCAGTGTAAGAATCCCGGGGATGGCAGCTAAAATCAAGATGAGCTTTGCAAGAGTCATTTGGTTAGCGGCTTTTAATAAAAAGGAACCACCAAGCACTAATGCTACGACCAGGAGAATCAGAAACCACATTCCGATATTCCTTGAACTTATTGTGCCATCACCTAATCCAACAAAAAAGAAATAAACCGGGACCAGGCACATAAGGGCATTAAAAGTCCAGAGGATCCAGAAGGTAGTCATATGAGGAAGCTTTGAGGGAGTTGTAAATTTAATTTTTGTGATGGTTTCAAAACGTGAAAAATCAACGGTGATAAAGATAAAACCAAATTCGATCTTTTATAAAATAATTGATGTCAGATCATGAACCGCTTTGTGTTCACAATTTTCTCACTAACATCCGATAAGTAAAAATTATTAATATGAGGATGGATATTAGCACCATTCCTTTAGCCATCAAATCTCCCCAACGTGTATAAAATGTGATCCTCGTCTCCGGAATAATTTCTCCTTTAATGGCTGCGGCAACGCCATATTGAGTAGCCTGATGGATTTGGCCGCGGATATCAATAAAACAAGATATTCCTGTATTGGCACTTCTTGCTATCGGCCTGCGATGCTCTATTGCTCTCAATGCACCCAGTTTCAAATGCTGAATATGCCCCGGTGTATTATCCCACCAGCCATCATTGGTAACGATGAAAAATGCGGTAGCTCCATTTTTTACATATCCTCCTGTATACTCTCCAAAAATGGATTCATAACAAATGATAGGACCCACAGTTAATGGTCCACCTTTGAAGACAGATCTTTCCGGTTGCTCTGTCAATCCTTCATAACTTCCTCCAAGACTGACAATAATAGGTTTCAAAAAGAAAAGAACTGATTTGAAAGGAAACATCTCCGGACCAGGCACCAATTTCGATTTAAAATAAACCTGTAGATCCTTTGTCCCTGATGATAATTGGATGGCTGAATTCTGCACATCCCAGTAAGTAGTATCCTCTCTTGGACTAATGTGAATTCTGAAATTTGTATTCTCTAATTCGTCTTTTTTCAAAATTCGATACGATGTAATACCGGCTACAAGATGGAGATGTGGAAATGAATCAATAAAATGTTGAAATAAATCTATTGCAGGATTGTCAACACTACCATTAATCTGTACTCCTTCAAAACTGGTTTCAGGAAAAACCAAGTAAGATGATGAACTATCAACACTTTGTCTGGACAATTCAAGAAATCGTTTTAACTGAACCCGTTCCGGAATCGTAAATTTCTCATAGTGCGGTTCGAAATTAGGTTGAACGACTGTGACTGAAACAGGTCTCGCATCACCCGGCTTGGTGGCATACCAAAGCACAAGAGAAAAAAGTATTGGAACAAAAAATAAACCCACATACATTCCTACTCTTAATGGTTTCGCACGTAGCCAACGTTGAATCATTGAATAGCCTGCCACATTCAGAAGGAGTATCCATAATGATCCTCCAAATGTTCCTGTGTATTCATACCATTGCACAGCCCATGGATACTCTGCCAAAGCATTTCCCAGCGTAAGCCATGGCCATAATAAATCCCAATGATGATGGATATATTCAAACAAGATCCAGAATGAAATAAAAATGACAAAAAACCATTTGACAGGAAGACGACGACCAATGACATGAATGATCACCACAACTGTTGTCATCAAAAAGGCATTTAAAAAATTGGCGATAATGCCCGCAATAAATGCAGTATTTGTAACCCAGAATGTGGCTATGATATTCCAAAGAATGAAAGCATGAAACACGTAGAAATATATCTGGCGAGGACTTGGCTTGTCCTTTTTTTGAAATATGCCGTTCTCCACAGCTAACAATGGAATCCAGGCAAATGCTACCATCCATGTGAGTGGTGATGGTGGAAATCCAAGTCCAAGTATAACTCCGGAGAGTGATGCGGCACCTAACCACTTTCTTTTCTCAGCTTCTTTTGGGAAAAAGAACAAGATCACTATGGACCAGAATGAAAATAACATCACTAAAGGCCACCATCCCCACAATGGAAGTACGAAGATGCGCCAAACCGATATTGCAAAGATGACCAGTAGCAACATGATAGATGCAATCCGGGGCATATCGGATGATTTCAGAC
>JBATMM010000028.1:0-5060 GCA_049289835.1 Saprospiraceae bacterium
TTGACTGTACATTTATGAAGATGCTCAAGCACATCCAGACTAATCTTAAATATCCTGAAGAGGCGTTGTCACTGAGAGCTGAAGGTCCTGTTGTGGTTGATTTTGTGATCGATTCATCAGGTCATGTGATCAACCCTGAAGTTAAAAAAGGATTGGGCCATGGTACGGATGAAGAAGCCCTTCGTGTCGTATCCCTTATGCCGGCATGGACACCAGGTGTACTTGAAGGCAAGCATGTCGCTGTCAGAATGACGATTCCTATTCTTTTCCAGATTCCGAAGGAGAAGGATTAGACCGTTGAATCAAATCGAGACTCGATAAATCACATCCGTAGTACCCAAAATATTACGTTCGATTCCTTTCGGGATGTACTTGGGCATTCTCTCTTTTACAATCCTAAAATGATCCACTTTCCGGTCACAAATAGTGCCCATGAAAACCCTCATAACTCAACAGATTATCAGCCGATTAGGCCCTAGTGGCACTACTTAGTAGTGGCACTACTAGTAGTGCCACTATGATTTTGATCAAAGATTCATGTCATCCTGGCATGCGTTTTTGTGTTTTTAAGCCATTTTGTCATCAAAATATTGGCTGGAATATGGTTTGATTAGGTATAGTCATTAATCACTTAAAACCTAATCATCTTATGAAACCATATGCATGCTATCCGGGAGCAAGGGCAAGATTCCAGCCCATGCATTCAATTGTCCGGTCTCCTTACGATTCCAATGTCCCTTTTACTGCCGGTAAAGAAACCCGTCCTTCTGCGAATATTGTACGCAACGAAGGATCATACGAAATACAACTTGCCGTCCCCGGCTTCGCAAAAGATCAGATCAAAATCGAAGTCATTGAAGACCAGTTGATCATAACCGCCACCAACCCTAACCAGGAAGATCCAAAAACAAAATTTATTCGCCAGGAATTCGAAGCAGTAAGCTTTAAAAGAGTATTTCGACTCCACAGAAATGCAAATTCATCTGCATTGAAAGCAAGCTTTGACCAGGGAATCCTGATCGTCACCATTCCCGACAAAGAACCAGAGACGATTAAAATTGATATTCAATAATCTATAAAACTATATCAGCTATGAACCATACAAAATTTAACCAGGTGCAACCATCAGATGCGATAAGCAAATGGATCGATACATTGTTCAACACGACCTTGAGTGATGCTATCGGCATGGATTATTCAGCTTCCAATCCTGCTGTCAATGTCACAGAAGAAGAAGCAAAATATAATTTGCAACTGGCAGCACCGGGTCTTACCAAACAGGATTTCAATATCCGTATCGAAAATGATCACCTGATCATCTCCGTGGAAAAGAAAAATGAAAAGGAAGAAAGTGTTCCCGGACGTTTTACACGACGCGAATTCAATTACAGTGCATTTAAAAAATCATTCCAACTGGATGATAAAATTAACAGGCAGGGAATAACTGCCGCTTATGAAAATGGTATTCTCAATGTGACACTTCCCAAAAAGGACGTGACACAGGAGAAGTCATCTTCACATGTAATAGAGATCAGTTAGATTGGTTTTCGGTTCGGTTTGAAAAGCCACCTGCAAAAGGTGGCTTTTTTATTTAATCATCATGCTTTCGCATCGAAAATGCAGTCCTGTCGAGACGAGGTTCATCGGCAGGATCATAGCCATAGGCACGGAGAGATAAATGATACGCAGCTCTTATTTTTTCTGCATCAGTTCTGGTTCTCCAATAGGCGACAGTATTAGAAGCCTCCTTTGCTGTCTGACGTTTAAAAGCTGTTCGATCTAATTTTTCTTCCATACTATTTTTCCAGTGAATATTTATTGTTTTAAATTCTCAATATCATCTATATCCCTGCTTCTTCCTGATGCAGCTTTAGCCTTAAGTAACTCATTTAAGGATATAACTTTTACTTCAAGTCCTTCCACCTCTCTAATTTCTAAGTTGGAATAGACATTTTCAAAATTCATTCCTTTCACTGAAAGCATGAGGTCAATACTTACCGGAGGCTTCCCAAATGTAAATACATCTAATTCTGAATTATCAAGAAAATTACTCAGGGACATATCAAAAAGAGGCATCCCGAATTTTTGAAATGCCAGTATAAGTTTGTGATAATTTTCTGCACTACGTTCAACCCAGATGTCCAGATCACCTGTTGTGCGATTGTATCCATGTATAATCACAGCATATCCTCCCACGAGTATATACTTCACATCTGACTCATTAAGTGCTCTGATAAAGTCCTGGAAATCGGGATTGAAAATATTTTGCATTTCTTAATACAAAGCTAATGCAAAACTTCTTTTCCCATTTAACCTGCCATTCTCTGACTATAAGTAGCATAATCCGTTTTCGCCGGAACCGTAAAAGCAAAGACGTCC
This sequence comes from Saprospiraceae bacterium, assembly GCA_049289835.1. Classification (GTDB taxonomy): domain Bacteria; phylum Bacteroidota; class Bacteroidia; order Chitinophagales; family Saprospiraceae; genus Opimibacter. The sequence continues at coordinate 2,380 of JBATMM010000028.1, forward strand.
AATTTGTCTTTATGTGATTGAAGATTGAGATCAGATCCATCATCGACGATGATAAAATCATCCTGCTCAATCGTTAAGCCATTGATCGTACCTGATCCGGCGACCACATACAGAGATCTGATTTCATCATGATTGCCTTTCCATTCGAAAGCCTTATCGTTGATCTTCAATCGCCTGATATCTACGTTAGGTGTGTCCAGTTTCATCAGTCCCTTTTCACCTGCATAGTGAATAATCGTAGTGCTATCAGATTCTTCTTTTTCAAAATCATCTTCTTTGTAATCATCATATGTAGCTTCTTTTGAAAGAGTCTTCGAAAGATCAGGATCCACCCAAATTTGGAATATGACACCACCCCTTTCAATATGCTCTGCATGTGATATACCATTCCCTGCACGAATGATTTGTACATCTCCGGCCTGAAGGGGTTTCCATGCATTCATTTTTGTATCAAAATGCCGGATATTTCCTTCCAGAACAAAAGACATGATCTCAAATCCCTGGTGAGGATGAAGCCCAATCGTACTGTCCACCATTCCTTCTGCTCTGGCCCAATAAAATAATGATGAATATGGCCTCACAAAACCATGGTCCAGAGGGAACCCAATGGGTTTGTTTTCGAGGATCTGGCCATGGTTAAATGCACCCCTCGCTTGTTGTGATTTTGATATTATTCTCATGATGTGCAAATAACATTTACTGTTTTTATTAGTTCAGATAAAAATGTTCGTTATGATTTATTAACAACTATGAACTATAAAGGGATACCGGATAAAGGGATGCCGGATACCGGACTTTAATAGGAGCAAAAACGATATTTTTTGTTTTTTCTAAGGAGTTACAAAGACAAGTAGAAAACACAAAATTGCGCGATTCAACTAAGTTTAGAGTCCGGCATCCGGCATCCCCTTATCCGGCATCCTTCTGTCCGGTATCCTTTACTCCGGCATCCAGTCTTTGCATTAAACATTGTCCTTATTGACTAAATTTGCCATCCAATTTCAAAACCACCACATCTAAAAGATTATGTATAAGTTCATTATTTCCTTTATCCTGCTCACTTTTGTCATCGCATGCGCATCAAAAGAGTCATCATCTTCAGGAGCACCCAGCGTAGCTGAGGGCGAACAAGTCTATAAAAAATATTGCATCCTGTGTCATGGCGCAGATGGCAAACTGGGCATCAATGGCGCAAAGGATCTCACTGTATGTAAGTTGACCCTTGACGAACGTGAAGCCCAGGTCAAAAAAGGAAAAAACGCAATGACTCCTTTTGAAGGTATCCTGTCTGAGACACAGATCAAATCCGTTGCTTCGTACACGATGACTTTAAAATAATCCTGTGTCCACCCGTGTCATAGGAATAATGTCAGGCAGTTCGCTTGATGGTCTTGATATCGCATTGTGTCAGTTTGAAGAAGACAGAAATTCTTTGACATGGAAAATAGTGGATTCAACAACCATTCCTTATAGTGATCAATGGTATGACCTTTTGAAATCCGCTCCGAACCTCAGCGGTAAAGATCTGATGCAGCTTGATGCATACTATGGTGACTTTATCGGCGAACAAACAAAAAAGTTGATTGATGTGCGCGGATGGAAAGCAGATTATGTTGCTTCACATGGCCATACCGTTTTTCATGAACCTGCCCTGGGGTTTACAACACAGATAGGAAGTGGCGCGCATATTTCATTAAAGACCGGTCTTGATACGATCACATCGTTTCGCGATGCAGATGTTGCTGCCGGTGGTCAGGGTGCTCCGTTTTCTCCGGTAGCTGATCGTTCTTTATTTGACGGTTATGAAGGATTTCTCAATCTTGGTGGTATAGCCAATGTCACCCTTATCAATCAAATAAATAATTGGTATGCATGGGATATTTGTCCATGTAACCAGGCATTGAATTATCTGTCAGGACGCGCTGACTTCCCATTCGATAAAGGAGGTCAGATGGCTGCACAAGGTGCTATCCTTGATTCAATCCGTCATGAACTGATCGCTATGTTTCCATTTGATGCAGGCCTTCCACGGGGATTATCGAATGCAGAAGTAGCTTCTACCTGGATTAGTTATCTTGAATCAAGAAAAGAAAATACACATGATCTGCTGGGGACAACAACGCAGTCAATCGCTGATGTCATCAGTATACATGTTTCTTCTCTGATCAAAAGACCTGCTAAAATATTGGTAACCGGTGGAGGTGTATACAATGATCATCTTATAAAATTATTACGCAGAGGCGGACAGGATTTCGGTTTAACCTATGAATTACCTTCTCCTGAAATTATTGATTTTAAAGAAAGCCTTCTCATCGCCTATCTTGGCTATCTGACCATGAATAGCAAACCATATAACATTCACGCGCTTACCGGGGCATCTCAGAATATGGGTGGTGGAGCTTTGTATAGAGCCGTATGAATGATCCTCGAATTCTTGTCACCGGTGGTTCGGGATTGCTTGGATCATATTTTCTCAGATGGTTTAAACATAAGGGTTACAAAAATCTAACGGCGACTTATCATCGGGAAGGAACTATCCCGGAAGATCTTAAAGAAGGAATAGAATGGAAGTCATTGATACTGCCGGATATTCCAAATTCATTTGACATCGTTCGTGACAAAGATTGGGTCATACATGCGGCGGGGCTCGTATCCTACAATCATGAAGACAGGTATCGGCT
>JBATMM010000029.1:0-18581 GCA_049289835.1 Saprospiraceae bacterium
CTCGATAGCCGGAGTGATGAATTTGGTGCAGATATCTCTTTCGGAGAGGGACTTTTTGGACATTACGAATATGCTACTGATGCAAAATAAGAATTTAGAGAGCTAGACCAGCCATTCGGCTAGGGTCTCAAAGAATAAAAAACGTTAAAACCAATTGGCAGCCAATAATAATTTCATTTTTTCCCAAATTTCAAGCCCAAATGCTGCCAACCTGACAGAAATAGAAACATATTTTTTTATATAATGGGTAAAGTATTTGCCAAACCTTCACACAGTCTGTAAAAAAGGCAGATTCTGACCCGTTGGCATTTAGATTGATCATATGATGTTTTGGCAAAATATGGAATCCGCCAGATGGAGACAGAACCCACCCTCTTTCAAAGGTTAAAAGTATCTTCTTCTCCGCGATAAAAGTGTTTCCTAACAGGGAATTTTATCCTCACCTGGATTTTTAGAGGAGAAAACTAATACATATCATTTGATACTATTTTACATCTAGCTTTTTAAAGTTAACCCAGACTCGTTGCGGGTTCTCCGCTTCGAACAATTCCTACATGCTTAAAAGCATTTGTGTACCGACTTGTCGTGAGAAGGATGGAAATCCTTTTGCATAACACCCAAGTCAATCTCTATATGAGAAGAAGATTTTATTTAAATAAATTAAAAAATAATGTATACAAAATCTATTAAAAGAGTACAGGGATCAATATTCCCCATTTTCCAATATAGTAAACAAGGTTACGGAATACTTGGAACAGGTTTTTTTATTGATGATGAAGGTCGTTTTCTAACGGCATCACATGTGATTTCATCATTGAAACCTGGGTGCCAACTTGGATATCTTGGAAATGTGCCAAATCAAAGTCTAAGTTTAAATGTGTTTACTCCTATTTCAATTATACAAAATGACCCTTCAAAAGATCTTGCAGTTGGAATGGTGCTAACTGGTAAACTCCAACCACTTAATTTTGCTAGCTCCAGCGCAGATGTTGGACAATCAGTCATACTATGCGGCTATCCGCTGGCTGTAATTCAACATCAAGCAACAGTGAATAATGCGAAAAATCAAGTTAATGTTATTTTAAATGTCAGTAATGTTCGACAATACTGGCAGCCTACAATTATGATTGACAGTGTTTTGCCAAACAGTTTGTACAATAAGACATATAAAACATTTTTGGTTCAGGATGCTTCACTGAATGGAATGAGTGGTGGACCAATTTTCGATTTAAATGGAGATGTGGTTGGTGTAGCTTCTGCTAATTTCACTAGACAAATACCTAGGCCGAATTCAGTGCCTTTAATTGTTGAAAACGGCATTGGAATTGACCTATTGGAAGTGAAACATTTTGTATCAAAAGCACTAAACTTAGTTAGTGTATAGGCAAATAAATCGACTTGAATTAGCTGCGCATTCTTAATTGAATTTTGGGTGCGCAGCCTAATTAAAAATATTGAACCAAAAGAAGTTCACATCACCCCACCCCCTCCTCAGCAACCACTTTCTTAGCTGTCTGACTTTCCTTTTTTGTAAGTATTTCCAACATCATTGTAAGTATGGCAACAAATAAAATGATCACAAGCGAATAACTTGTAATCAACCACAAAATATTATTGTCAATAGATTCCTGAGTCCAGGCGGAACTTTTACCATCTGGACCTCCGAATCCTTCAGTAATTAAATCCGCGTCAGACGTTATGGAAGGATGTTCAGCTTTAAATTTTAAAGCTGCTGGGGTATAAGAATGATCATTTCCCTTTACATAAAATCCCACTGTGTCGTCAAAGTCCTTTGCCCGGAATGTGCTGGATAAGTACATGCGTGTGTGAAAAAAAAGCATGATAAGCAAACCGACAAAAGCAACCACCGAAATAACTCTGAGCTTATTCCGCATTTTAACTGTCCGTTTACCATTCAGCAAGAAGGAAATAATAAAGCTGACGATGAGCGCCAGCAGCGGGGTCAATGCATAATAATACTCCTGCAGTTCATCGATCTTCAACAGCTTCACCAATGCACCGCCAAATAATCCAAACATGGCTGTAATAAGAGCCGCCCTGATGGTAAGTGTTTTGTCCATATATTAATCTTTTACTTCGATGATAATGAGTTTATATTTTACTCCGAATATTTCCTTAATTTCTGGTGAATTGAAAGCGTCAGCTGTATCGAATGTTTCATCAGTTGTTCTTACGATACTATTTGTGCTGCTATTCACTACTTTTATTCCAAACCGTGCCTTAGGAAGAGTTACTTGTGCATACGTTGCAGCCGGACTGCATTTATGATATCTTAAAGTGTCTTCTTGTAAAGCAGGTGGAAAATAATAAACAAAATACTTGTCAATCACCTGCGTATCTTTCAAAACAACATTACCGTCTACCAATTTCCAGATCGCAAAAGCAAAAGGACGCAATGATCTCATGTTACTCAACTCCATTTTTGACATATCGGAAGCTTCAAAATCATCATCCATATCCGTTTGAAAAATATTATTTCCGGAATCAGTTGTGACTCCCGTTAAAGCTCCACCATGTCCAAATCCTGTCAAGTTGCTTGTAGATACAAATTTCTGATAGGCATCAGATGGTAACAAAATCGACAGATCTTCAAGTATGTTTTTTAACTTCTGAAAATCGTGTTTGTTCACCGCATGGTTCCTTATGCATTTCTGAACAATTTCTGAACATGCACTTGTCAGATTCATGATCTGCATTGCTTTGGCATTACGCGTTTTTTTAATCTTTCTCTCATAGGATTGCAGGCTTTCCTGGATAGTCAGAAGAAGCTTTTTTGAAGTACCTAGATCCGGAGATTTGATATCTGAAATACCTGTCAACTGTATATAAAGCTGACTATACCTGGATATGCTGTCAAGGAGCTCACTTTGTGTTCCTTTATTTTTTTCTTTGTCTATCTTGAATTGCGTCTTGAAATATGTCTTGGTGCTTTTCGTCATTGGAGGGAACTGGGGAAGCTTACATACATAATTCGCAGATACAGAATCCACATTTTTTAATTCAGGGTTGAGTGCATAGAATAGATCATATGCTCCCTGGGTTGGCAAAACATTCAGAGATACAAATTTAGACTCCACAAAATTTGGTACCGGAACTATTTTAGGTTGAGCAACATAGATAGCTGGTTTCGTTTCCGTTGGTTGCATATAAATGGATTTGACAGCAAAGAGGCGTTCATTGCCCGGAGAAAATGGCTCTGATATCTCTGTCTTATATCCAGAAGCAAATGCCTGAACAATGAAAGGCGGTGTCTCACGTGTTGAAAACAAATAGTTGCCCAAAGAATCAGTATAAACGGTACTGATATTTGCATTAGAAGGACTGGTTTTTAGGCTGACCATCACATTTTGAATAGGTTGCCGTGTGGTTGCATTATATACATTGCCACGTATGTTAAATGCCTGCTTCTGGGCAAAGGATACCTCGTTAAAACCGAAACAAAGTATCAACAACAAAATAATCGGAGGGCAATAGGTAAACTTTTTCATTCTTTAATGAATTGGAGATGATTTGATCTAAAATAATGGTGGCAACGATGGCCAAAAAATGAATTTATATTTAAAAAAATTCTTTTCTGAATATTACTTTAACGATTTTTCAATTCGAACTTGACACAATCTATCAATTTAATTTTAATAAAACAAAATTATAACTAAAAAATTTGAGGCCCATTTGGAAATCCCCCTCCCCTCCCGTATCTTCCCTTCACCAAAATTGCACAACCCGACTGAATAACTTTTTGCATAACATCGGGCAAACAAATAGTTAAGTTTTTTTTGGAAGAATAATATTAAATCTGTTCCATCAGATTAATAATTATAATTCCAGATCCAGATCGAAAGTTTTTTATCATTCTATCATCTTTTTAAACCATGCTCCTATGCCCACCAAACTAATCACCCTGCCCACAGGCAATCCAGCTCAGGCACAAGCCCTGCTGACACAAACCCTTCAGGAAAACAAAGTCCTGCTCATCGTCATCGGTAGCACCAATATCGCCGTCAATACCGCCGATCGCGCAGCCCGTTCCACAGGTGCACCGGATGAACCCAGATGGGTAGTCAGGGCACCCGTGCTAGCTGATGTCATAGATATCCTGAAGTCCATCCAGGATCCGGTACCACTTGTCACCGATTGGGATGATACGCTATTGATAGCCGTATCCATCACGGATGTCATCCGCGATATGATCGATCAGGATGGAACCCTACCTATCCTGCCCAGGTTGCAAATCGCCTGGATGAAAGCAGAAAGCAATAAATAATGCTATACCCCTCGGGTAACCGATCTCATTATTAATTCCTAATTCCAATGAAAAAGTACATTTCCATATGCATGCTCCTCATCTCCGTAAACGCGCTCTACGGACAATTCCTCACCCTGTCCGAGTCAGATGAGTCCGGAAAAAAACGAACACTCAATGAGCAGCGCCAAACTATAGATATCAACAGCAAAATCAATATCGATATCGATCGGAATAAGATCACTGATGCATTTGCTCAGCAACTTGCACTCAACGGGAGTCCTATAATTGACACACTCCTGAATACCCTAAAGCTCTATAAAAACTATCTTGAAAAATTAAACCTGCAAATTAAGAACTATCAGGCCCTGTATGATGAAGGTCTTGATTCTGTTGATGTCAATCGATTAGATGTTGCCATGCAGGCAAGAGCTGACGCAGGTCTTGTAATTGCATTTCACTTCCTGACTAACGAACATTTCATGGCTCGTTGGACCGAAGAACTCGACATGCCCGGAGAAAGATCCACAAATGATGATTACCGGATTTTGCTCCGCGTCTTAGCTGAAGAAATAGATAACCTGCAAGCTGATCTCCAAACCAAACTCAAAGAAGCCGGAGTTTTTTTTCAATTAGCCGCATGGTTTACCGGCAATGGCGACACCACCCCTGTCCATCTTGATGGTTTCGACGATCTGCCTCCCGGTGAATATTATCATTTCGAAAGAAATAAACTTTATCTCACGCAAGCCCAATTAGATGAATTCAAAGGACTTCAATCTTTTTTTGAGGGCATGGATCGCAGCCAGTTCTTTGATAAGATCATTGATGCCATCCCCGGCATGCTCAACAATGTTATCGATGAAGACTCTATCCAAACTCAACTAAATCGATTAATATCCTCCATCACAAACCTGACCACAACGGCACAAGCGGAAAAAACAAAAGTTCTTGAACAGGCAAAACAAATAGCGAATGACTTCAAACTACTTGCGCTTGATATAAAGAATGACATCGCTAAATATTCATCCGGAAACAGTTCGTCAAATGCCTCATCAAAAATGGAGTTATTACAAAACTTCATGGCCGATGTCAACCAGGTAAACAAGCAAATTCAAACCCTGAGGGATGAGATAAATAATCTTGTCACCGGAGTAGATTTTCAGACACTTGGTGCAGGAGTGAATTCAGTCAAAACGGATTTCAATTCGCTGCAATCACTTCTGAAACGACAAGCTACTGATCTCGTCGAAAGAGCCACTGAAGGATTTCAGATCGCGATCTATGGCCGTAAAATAAATACCGCTGCACTGGAGATCAGCAATCAGGTATTGAAATTACAATTAGACAACATTCCTGCCAACAGCGTACTTGATGTCAACTATGTTGGCAAACGCGAACCAGGAGATCTGCTCGTCCTGAAAGCCATGTTGTGGAAAGGTGAAGATAAAAATCCGGTAGCCGTTGAAACCCGTGAGCTTATCGTCATGAATGCCTTGCCACATCTTGAGATGGGTATCCTTTACGCGTTTGCAAAACCGGTCACATCAAATTCTAATTTCAAAGGAGGCCCGCTGGTCAGTCTTTTGTATAAATTCAAAAGTCACAGTCTCCCCTATCGAAATTTTTTAGACATCGGTATTGGGATTCATGCAGCATCTTTTGATTTTAATAATGATGATACTCCGGAATTTGCCGGTGGTGTTGTGGCGAGTTTTCTTAAAGACTATGTACAGTTTGGATGGGGCTTCAATTTTAATAGTAACCGGGGATATAATTTTGTCGGTATTCGGATTCCTATTCCCACATCACCAATTTCGCTGGCAAAAGTACCTTAAAATATTTCTCAACATGGAACCCAAGCCCAATATTATAAATTGTCACACACATGTTTTTAAGAGTGATGCCATTCCACCATTCCTGGCAAAAACATTTTTGTCATGGCCGTTCTATTTTATCTTCAATACAGGAGTTATTCTGGGTCTTGCGCGATTTTGGTACAATAGCAAGATAAGTCCACGCAGATGGCCCTACACTTATTTTTACCGACGTCTTCAAATCGCACAGTACGCCTATAGGTCATTTGTACAGCGAAATCCCTTCGCGCGACCCTTGGTGTCGATTATCAATTTGCTACTCATTCTTCACGCAGTCTATTATATATTCAAATCACTGCTGATAAAACTCATCTCGCTCAATGCAACGATTCATGCCTGGGTCTCTGATGTAAAAAATGTTCTTGTTCAATTTCATCTCTTCTATCCTAATCCGTCGACAATAATAAAAATCGCCATCATCCTCTTTGTATTCCTTTTTATTAAAAGTGGCAGAAAGGTTCTCATTGGAATTCTGAAAAATGGTACAAAACTCGGCGGTCTATGGCCTGATGACCAGTCCATTGCCTTTTATAAACGATATCTCAATATTGGTCGCTTTGCCAATTATAAAACATCATCTTCCATATTCGGCCGTCTCGAAAAACAGTATGATGCAGGCACAGGATTTATTTTGCTTCCGATGGATATGGCTTATATGGGAGCAGGTCCACTGAAAGGGGAAGGTGCTTATGCAGATCAAATGGATGAACTCGCCAGGATAAAGAAATTGAAACCAGATACTGCATTTCCATTTGTATTCGTCGATCCAAGGAGAATCACAGAGGATAAATCCATTCTGAAATATACAATCGATCCTGTCGAAGGAAAAGTAATCCTTGAAGATTGTTTTGTAAAAAAATATATCGAAACAAACAAATTCAATGGTTTTAAGATTTATCCGGCATTAGGGTACTATCCTTTTGATGACCGCTTATTGGTCCTTTGGAAATATGCTGCTGATCATGGTCTCCCGATCACGACACATGCAATCAAAGGCACAATCTATTACAGGGGGACAAAGAAAAAAGAATGGGGCTATCATCCTGTATTCGAACAAACCAAAGGTCATGATCGAAAAGACACTGAAAAATTATTGCTACCGGAGTTAAAGAATATCAAATTCATCAACAATTTCACGCACCCGCTAAATTATTTCTGTCTTGTCGAAGAACAAGCCCTGCGTCATGTAGTCGCCATCTCCAAAAATGAGGATGTGAAAAAACTTTTTGGTTTTACAGATATCACTACCCCATTAAAACATGACCTTAAAAATTTAAAATTATGTTTCGGCCATTATGGCGGAGAAGATGAATGGGCCCGTTATCTCGAGCTCGACAGGAATCAATATGCGCCACAGCTCACCATATTTCCGAACAGGGGAATAGATTTTTTGACCAATGGAATATTTTCTCCTGTCAAAATGGAACAGCTTTGGCAAAATGCAGATTGGTATTCGATCATATCCTCTTTAATCCTGCAATACGACAATCTATACGCGGACATTAGTTACATCCTGCATGATCTTTCGATTATTCCATTGTTAAAAACTTCGCTTCAGAATCCAAAGTTATCACAGCGTATTTTGTACGGTACAGATTTTTACGTCGTGCGTAATCACAAGAGTGAACGCGAAATGCTGGGTGAAATGCAATCCAGTCTTTCAGAAACTGAATTTGATATGATCGCGAGGACGAATCCAATTCAATTTCTCACTTCTTCTAATTTCACATGAAAAAAAACTCCGTCGGAAAACACTAAGATGTGATCAGTGCTACTCTATGCGTATAATTCCGTTGACGTCACATGACAGGTTCCTTTGAAGATATGGGTCAAATCAATTACCGCAATCATCATAAATCCGTAAGGCTTCAACCATCAGTCCGGTATTACTAAATTGTTTGAGCCGGTCATCCTGTGCTATTGGATCTGGTTTACCTTTCATAGAAGCAAGATAATCTACAGCAGCTTTGCAGTCTTCCACATTTTTTGACATCGCTTTTGTAAACCCAAGAAGTCCTGTCGTAGACAAATATTCCTGGCGTCCTTTATGAAACATATATACATCAGGTTCCATTTCATCACCGCCCATGATCCCTTTCGCATACATAAAAGGAGGATAAACAATCACAAGGTTAGAACGATTGTATTCTTTGATTTTTTCTATGATCGCATTTTCCATTTTAAGATTTAGTATTCCCGCATGCAATTGCACTGTCTCAACATGATACAACTGGCCTTTGATACGCATCGAATCCAGTGTAGAATAATCCATTGAAGTCGCTACAGTATTACGATCCACAGCTTTGCCAAAACGAATGTATTTCGGTTGCCTGAAATCCGGCACGGCTTTCACTGCTTCATACACGAGATAACCTTCATCAGTGGTCCCATTTTTGTAATACATCATAGCTGGCTCAACACGGCTTGATTTCGTAACGCCAAGCTTTGATTCAAAGTCTTCAAACTGCCTTACATCTCCGGCAGCGTAGATGCTCTCAAGCTCATTGGCATATTTGGCAGATCGATCATTTTCTTCAGCACTGGGGATAAGTTTTGTATGTTGACCTGCAAACCCCAGGGTCTTCAGATTATTCCTGAATTTACTGAGTTCTTCAAGACGGTTTTTAGCTGCTTTTTCACTTACCTCTCCCTGGGCAATTTTGGAAATATAATTAGCTGCCTCGTCATACCTGTCTATCCAATAATAAGCATTTACCAAATTAACCCGGAGATAATAATTCATCTTCCGTTCATCTTTATTAAGTGGATCATATTTTTTTTCCTGCCCTGTCCAAAAATCAATCGCAGGTTGCAGCATCTCAGCGCACTTCGATATGTCATCAGCAGTCATGGCAGCAAATGCAGCTTCTACACCCGTGCGGATCTTTTCGTAAGCAGGGAAATCCGGATGATCTTTGGACTGAATAGTTGTGAATTCAACCGACTTAGATCTGGGCGCAAGTCCGTAATTATAGTTGATAGAATTATTGATCGCCTGGATATTTTCAGCCAGCATACTTCTCATTTTATTTGTCAATGCTGCCGGATATTCCTTATTGTATACATTGCTTAATTCCTGAATTGTCCTGTATACAGCAGTGCTGATTCGGTCAGTTGACGCCATTGGTTTCTCATCAATCGTATTCCCTTTGTAATCTATAATTCTATAGGAACTTGCAATGCTCAAATCATGGAAATAACTATACTCTTTCCATTTATGTCCATCCTTATCGGACTTATCTTCAGTATTCAGTGTAACCTTACTGGCCGTGGGAATGCCAATGGATGCCTTAATGCTTACACTACCTCCGCCGCCAACTCTGTTGTAACCACCGAGTGTGATAGATTTTTTTATAGACGTCAATGTTTGACCATAAAGGGCCAGTGCACCGGCTTCACCATCCACAGCGACATCGTAGGTTGTGAAAGCCGGATCCAAAGCAGTCAGGGGTAACTGCTGAAACTTAGCATCAACATTGAAATCCTTTGTATTGACTTTTTGACTCAGTACATAAGTACTTAGAAAAGAGAATAACAGTAATGTGAGGGTCTTTTGCATAAAAAATATTATTTGGGTTTAAAAACTATAGAAAGACCCAAAATATAAAAAATATAAGACTCATCTCAGTGCCCGCTATACAATACAGATGTGGGAAGTAGCGTCAAATGGTGCATCCACAATCATTTTATTTCTTATCTTCCACTATTCAAACCCATGAATATGAAGCGATGCCTCTATGAAATGTTTTTACAAGGCGATGAAATAAATTTTTATCTATGAAATTCTTATTCACCCTCATTTTCATTCTAAATTTTCTACCTCTTTTTTCCCAAAAAGCTGAAATTACTTCTACCTTATTGAATCCCAGGCGATTTGAATTAGGCATTGTCATCGCTCCGGGTATATCTTACAGGACATTGATCAACCATGATACTTCCTCTGCCGGGCCTGCTATCATCGGGGTCAGAAATGACATCGAGAAACCCAAAGTAAGTTATAAGACTGGTATTTCATTGCGATATGCGTTTTCCGAAAAAACTGGATTAACTACCGGTATTTATTATGCGCATCGCGGATTCAAACAAAAAGCACGCAATGCTTTCTGGCCATCACGGGATACTACAGGAATATTTGATCCGACTTCATCTTCAACAGTAAAAAGCAGTTACAATTTCAGTTCTATTGAAATCCCATTTCTATTCGACTATACGTTTCATAAAGCAAAGTTTTCTTATTCAGTGGGTATTGGAGGAAGCTTTAATTATCTTTTAGGGGCAACATTCTCTTATAAGATAACAGAGGATAATGGAAAAATTCAACAAGCTACTTCAACGGATAATGGGCCTTACCATTATATTAATGTGAGCATGCTTTTAAAAACCGGCGTTTCATATTCGCTAAATGAAAATTCCTCAATCCATCTCAATCCCACATTTCAATACGATTTGACACCCTGGCTTGATAGTGTCCTTGTCAAAGAGCATTTATTGAACTTCGGATTGCATATCGGTTATTTCAGGGCTTTATAACTGAGATAAGCCGGGTGATTTTCGTACACAGTGTTCGAATCAGAATTCACAGAATTGGAGAATTTGCAGAATTGAAAAAATTAGTTTGCACCGTTTGTTTGTATGTGCGCTATTGCATTGAATTGATAAATACCTTAATTTAGGATTCTTAACCAGTTTGAAACATGGAAAGAGATCCTCTCACGTATAGGGTCATAGGCTGTGCAATGAAAGTATACAACACCCTTGGACCCGGTTTTCAGGAAGTCATTTATCAACGCTGTCTTGCTATAGAACTTCGTCGTGCTGGTATTAAATTCTTACGGGAGATAAATCAAAAAGTTTACTACGAAAATTATCATGTAGGCACGAGAAGAGCTGATTTCGTTGTAGAAGAAATATTGAGTGTAGAGTTAAAAGCAAAAGTCAACCTTGATGATGTTGATCTTGCCCAGGCCAAAAATTATACAGTAGCTTATAATTTTCCAAAGGGCTTGTTATTCAATTTCGGAGCCAAAAGTCTTCAATACAAACTACTTTTTAATCCCAAATACAATACGCAAATTGAAGGCGAAGAATTTATATAGCAGGGTACTTACCCATTCAATTAGTGCAATCAGATGCTGATATAGTTCTCTACATTCTCAAATTCTGTGAATTCTGATTCAAGCATCTTCTGCCCGTAAAATCCCCGAACAATTAATGCAATCAGATGTTAAGTATTCTGTTTATTCTCAAATTCTGTAAATCCTGATTCAAACACCTTGCACCCGACACTTCTTTCTCCCATACTGATTCTCCTTACTTCGCTTCTATCCTCTACCATTATGACATCACAGCCTTTAGAAACCGTTCCATCAGTAGATCTAAAAAAGTACGCAGGCAAATGGTATGAAATCGCATCTTTCCCTCAGATCTTCCAGAAAGGATGTCAATGCACGACCGCAGAATATTCCCTTGACCCTCAGGGATTCGTTGTTGTTGAAAATCGATGCCACCGCAATGGAAAAGTATCCTATATCAAAGGCAAAGCAACTGTTGATCAGAATTCAGGTAATGCGAAATTGAAAGTTCAATTCTTCTGGCCCTTCAAAGGAAAATACTGGATCATCGAGCTGGCCAGTGATTACAGCTACGCCGTCGTCGGCCACCCCAACCGCAAATATTTATGGATTCTTTCACGGACACCACAGATGAATGAATCCCTATATCAGGATATCGTAGAACGTGCAAAACGAAGAGGTTTTGATACGAACCTTCTGAAGATCACAGATCAAAGTTGTAATTGAACAGAATATTAAAATTTTCTCTTGCCTGATTTCTATTCCCCAAGCGCCACTCTCAATTTCTCAATATCCAGTTTGCCCGCAAATGCAAGTTCATCAGCTTCTGTTGAAAACCCTTTGAGATTGATTGTGATCAGTGTCTGTGTCAAAGGGATCTGAAGCTCAGTAGATCGTATTTGTTTACTGGCGCCGCTATCATCGTAGAAATCGGTCATCTCATTTTTCAATATTGCACGCCGGGTACCGATTCGAACGCTTTTGTATCCCTGCCCCATCATGGCCGGATTAGTCATGTACATATTCATTGCACTGAGCATCGGCGAATTGGCCATGATCTGTACTTCGGCTTCATTCTCTTTTTTGGTCGGATGGTTATACGTTTTAGTGATTTGCATTCCACCGCCCATCATACCCAATGAAGCTGTGTTGACATTGTTATCACCGGTCGCTTTAAGACCATTGATTTCAGCTGGCAGAGATTCGGCGATTTGATTGGCAAGGACAGTGTTGATGTCATTGATGGCGTCCTGGAGACTGAGTTGAGCCTGTTTATAGTCCTTTTGTGCAAGATAAGCCTGAGCTTCTTTGATGAATGTTTCAGCCTGGCTTTGGGCATAAATATTCAGACTAAATACGAAAGTGATGAGTATAAGAATGGAAGTTTTCATAATTATGAACGTTTAGGTTAAGAAAGATAAAGATACTCATTATCATCCCCTTCTTCACCCCGGGGTTTTCGAAACGAAGTGAAGAAATACAGGGGGGAATTTTCGTTCAAACCGAATTTATTCGGCAAACGAAAAGATGGGGTTAAACGCTAATGACGCAGAAATTATTAAAAATGAATTAACACCAATAAATATGCGTCTTTGACTAATTCAAATCTGTAGAATCTGAAATCTGATTCCCCATTTCCGTCTTTGAAAATAATTTAGTGTAAATCTGCGGTGAACAAATCCATCCATCGTTATTCGTTATTCGTTACTCGTTATTCGTCATCTGCCTCAACTGCACCACAAACCATTTTTTCGTAATCACAAATACAATAACAAAAAGAATGACCAACACACTGATCAGATAATCAATAACCGGAAAATGTCGCAATAACCAGGTAAGCATTAAAATAGCTAAACCTGAAAATAATAATGAAGGCTGCAATATCTCTTTAGCCCGATTGTATTCTTTTGGATATTCGAGGAATATGCTGATCGTAGTTATACTCCAAAGAAAAACGGCAATCCCTGCTCCAAACAATATCCGTTCTATAAGTAAGTATTCATTGTCGGCTGTAGCAATACCTTCAATTACTCCCGGAAAACTTGCACCCGTCATGCCCAATGATGCAAGTACTGGAATAAAAAGGATCAACATGGATTGTCCGGTGAGAAACCCTCTCTTACTCTCTCTATCGGCTATCAATGCAAAAAATATCCACCACAACATAAAGACCACAAGGATACCCAAAGCGAAATTGGTCCATATCAATGCATTCATGTCCTCCCTCCCCGCCACACCACTGATCACCCCAAGGATAGCCTCACCAAATACGATGATCGTGATCAATCCCATCCTCTCCATCATGCTCGATGACATTGAAAACTCATCATTCCCTTTCCTGAAAAGCCTTGCACCTAAAAACGGTGGCATATAATTCAAAATCAATGTAAGCCAGAATAATAAACGCTGATACTGTGCCGGAACAAATAAGGTGGAAATAATCGTCACTAATGCAGCGATATAACAAAGCGTGTAAGGCCTGTTTAACTTTCGATGATGCTTGTCATAAATCCCCACACTCCACCACAAATATGTAATGTAGGCTTGCAATACAGCTAACGCAATTGTCCCCCTGAATATTAATTTGTCAGCAGGGCTATCAAGTGCCACAGCAAGTGCAGCTACAGCCACCATTTGCCAAAGGGTCATAAAACGGGTACGGATACCGGGAGAACCATGCAAATCATAATACAAGCTTCCATTGACCCAACCCCAATAAATCATGATGAAAATGTAGAGGTAGTCTTTCAGTCCATCCCATCCCGGATGTTGTGCCAGATGATGTGTAGCTTTTGAAATAACGATGACATATACAAGATCATAAAAGAGTTCCAGCCAGCTTATTTTTCGCTCTCCGAGCTTTGTCGAAAACTTGCGTGGTGGTCCCCACCAGATACTTGTATTCCTCCGGATCATATGATGGTATGTTTTGCTATACAAATGGACATAAAAATTGGTAACTTACTGTATCGCTTATTTGTTTTTCATTGCAGAAAGGAACCCCAGGACATACTATAAAGCTATTTATTCTGGTAACATGAACAAACTAAATAATTATTTAAGAAAAAGGGAATGTGAAATTTTCCTGATTCTCGAAATGTCTCCAAAGGAATATACTGTAACTACATTTCATAAACTTCGCATCGAAATTAAAAAACTTAAAGCACTGATGATGCTCATCAACAAAAGCACTTCCGGTTTCCGGTATAAAAAAACATTTAAACCTTTTAAAATAATATTTCAACAGGCTGGCAAGGTGCGGGAACTTCAGATTGAAGAAGCGATGATGAAAAAATATAATCTGGCCCCCACCCTCAAAGAATACAGGAGCCGCTTAAAGACATCCCTCTTACGGGAACAATCCTGTTTCTTCAGACTTATCAATGAAAAATCCAAGTCAAAATTGAAGAGAAAATATTCACTTCTTCAAACTTTCATTTCCGGAGTGAATAAAAAAAAGGCATTAAAATATTTGCTTATGAAGCAAATTAAGATTCAAAAATTATTAAAAGCGACTACATTAAACAATGGACAGACCCATGAATTGCGAAAACGCCTGAAATATTATGATTATAACCGACGCAGCCTCCGTGTGGATGATGAGTTTAAATTATTTTCACACCAGGAAGAACTGAACCTGATCCTCGGCGAGTGGCATGATGGCCAGGTCACATTACAACATCTGAGCCATGCAATGGATGATATAAAAATTCCGTCTGCCGGACTAGAGGAGCTTCAGAAAACAAAAGAAAAAATATATTCTCAAAACGAAATCTTATTAAATAAAATGAATGCGCTGCGTAGTTGAATTTTTCCCCTGTGTAAAAGCTGATTTTTATCACAAGAAAATGAATAGTCATTCCTAATCAAAAAATTTGTTTTTATTTGCAAATCAATTCACAATCCTTTTCGCAAGTCAACGAATATGAAAAAATATTTACTCGCATTTGTAATATTGTCAGCCGTCTTACTTCAATTCTGTTCTACATCAAAGCATGCAGGTAAGCATGTGATGAAGATGTCCTATGCAAAGGATATTTCACCTATCATCATGGCCCATTGCAGCCCCTGCCATTTCCCTGATAACGGAAAGAAACTGCCGCTAAACACATATGAAGCCGTGACGACCAACATAGACGCAGTACTCTTTCGCGTCCAGCTACCTGTCACTGATCCTAAATTCATGCCCTGGAAAAGCAAAAAGGAGCCACTTAGTGATAGCCTGATCCAGGTGATTAAACTTTGGAAAGATCAACAAATGCCAATGTGATATCTTTAGTAGACAATAAATGTTTAAAAAACAATTGCCCTCCTTTTAGAATTTAATTTGCACACTGATTTCACCGTGAACACGGAGAAAATAACAAATCATGCAGCTCACTCGATCACCTGATCACCTGATCACTCGATCGCTCGATCACTTGATCACTCGATCACTCGATCACTTGATCACTTGATCACCTGATCACTCGATCACTCGATCACCTGATCATATTTACAAATCTCTCCACGAGTCCCTCATCAAGCTTCCCATTAATTCTGAGTCCGGAACAAACGTCCACGCCGAAAGGATTGACATGATCAATCGCATCCCGCACATTTGATGGATTCAATCCACCTGCCAGAAATACCGGTTTGCCACATTGCTCCACGATGGCACGACTTACTCTCCAATCATGTACTCTTCCTGTTCCACCTAATTCCTTAACAGCAAGTTTTGGATTCCCACTATCTAATAAAAGTGCATCGCAATATGGGGCTAATGATAATGCCTCATCCAGCGACTCCTCTCCGCTGACATGTATCACCTGTACAAGTTTCATATGAGGTAATGATTCTCTCAGTTTCAAATACACATTTATATTCTCCACCTCATCTACTAACTGTAAAACCTGTGTATGTGTCTGCTTATACATTCTGATGATACCATCAACCGTAGTTTCACTTGTCAATAAAAAAGTGGAAACTCCCGGATGTACATTCTGTGCAATTTCTCTGATCAAAGAAACCGGTATCGGCCCGGGCCCACTTGGCATAGGTCCGACCAGGCCAAGCGCATTTGCCCCATATTTAATGGCGAGCATCGCCTCTTCACTGCTTGAAATGCAACATATCTTTATCCTGGTGCTCATTTATCCGGCAATTCTATTTTACCTCCAAAACTAATTCCAATGTACCTTTGTTAAACCATCCGTTGAAATCGTTATTCGTTATTCTAAAATCTAAATTCCCTTAAAATGTATCCAGCCGAAATAGTAGCACCCATGACCCAGGATTTGCTTTCTGTAGGTTTTGAAGCGCTTGAAACACCCCAGGAAGTCGTCGATGTTCTTGATAATCAAAGTGGTACAGCCCTTTTGGTTGTCAATTCAGTATGCGGCTGCGCAGCTGCTATGGCTCGTCCGGGAGTCAAAATGGCTCTCCAAAATGGCAAGCACCCTGAAAACCTGTACACCGTTTTTGCGGGTGTAGACACAGATGCCACATCCAAAGCACGTGAATTTCTACTTCCATATCCACCATCATCCCCGGCTATTGCTCTCTTCAAGGATGGACGTCTCGTACATTTCCTCGAGCGCCATCATATCGAAGGCAGAAGCGCCATGATGATAGCCGAAAATCTCAAAGCCGCATTTGACGAATATTGCTAATCGTCTGCAGAAGAAGTTTTTTTTTATAAAATAAGTCAATGGTTCATCTCCATTGACTTATTTTTTTAGCAATATTATTGAGTCTCAAGTCTGGAATCTGGCATCCCTTTATCTGGCATCCCTTTATCCGGCATCCCTTTATACGCATCCATTTAAAGTAACTTAACTTTAATCCATGGACAGAATAACCGAAAAAGATTCCCCCTATCGCCATCTCGAAAAGATGTCTACAACTGAATTGCTTTCGCTGATCAATCTAGAAGATCAAACCGTAGCCCATAAAGTCGCTGAGTGCATTCCTGCTATCGAACGACTGGTTGAAGATATTGTAGTCAGAATGAGAGATGGAGGACGTCTTTTTTACATTGGTGCAGGCACAAGCGGCAGGCTCGGCATCCTTGATGCATCAGAATGTCCACCGACTTTCGGCGTGGATCACGAAGATGTGATCGGCCTGATCGCAGGTGGTGATGCTGCTATCCGCAAAGCACAGGAATTTGCAGAAGATGACACAGCACAGGCATGGAAAGACGTGATGGAATATCAGATCAATGAAATGGATACATTGATAGGGATCGCGGCCTCAGGTACGACACCATATGTCATCGGAGGTCTTAAGACAGCCAGAGAAAATAAAATACTCACGGGTTGTATCACCTGCAATCCGAATGCTCCTTTGATCGAGAATGCTGATCATCCCATAGTTTGTGTAGTAGGTCCTGAAGTTGTAACAGGCAGCACCCGTATGAAAGCAGGTACTGCCCAAAAAATGATCCTTAATATGATTTCTACTACGACAATGATTCGTCTGGGCAAAATTGAAGACAATAAGATGGTCGACATGCAACCCTCCAACAATAAGCTGGTCGATCGCGGAGTACGTATGATCATGGAAGCAACTTCACTACCTTACGAAGAAGCATCTGCACTCTTATCGGTACATGGTTCCGTGCGCAGAGCTTTGAAAGCAATTACCTGATTTTATTCACTTCGCCGCTTCCGCTTATTTTGCTGACGACACTGGCAGAACCTGCATATGTCACATCACCACTGCCAGAAATATGTATATCAAGATTTTTATTGGCCTGAACAGATGCATCACCTGAACCACTGATATGTACAGAGCAATCTTCTGTCACAAGATCTTTTGTCGTGACATCACCTGATCCGCTGATAGCGATGGATAACGATTTACTCGCTCCACTCAGATCAATTTCGCCTGATCCACTGAGTCGGAGATCCGTAGATTTTGCTTCATAATCAAATTCGATATCGCCAGAACCTGACATCGCAATTTCAACGTCCTTCAGAGCCGAAAATTTACCTGCCGATTTTATTGATCCGCTTCCACTCAATGCTAATTCTTCAAGTTCCGGTAGTGTAATAAATACGGTGACATCTTTGGCCTCTTTTACATTTTTGTCAAACGCAATATGCCATATTCCATCTCTGACATCCTTTTTGATATTGTCAATAATATTTTTCTGTCCTTCAATTGTTATTTTCTGCGTACTTCCCGGTGTGATGATGACATCACCGTCAAATGCAAGATCGATTCCTTTGAGGGACTCAAGCGAAATGTCCTGTTTCACCACTTCACCTTCCCCTTTGATACATTCCTTCATCCACGATTGAGCATCTGATGTGTAACTCAGAAGTAATCCCATAAAACATAATGCAATGAAAATCCGATGTGCCATGACGAATTGATTTAAAA
>JBATMM010000030.1:0-10654 GCA_049289835.1 Saprospiraceae bacterium
GAATTACTCTCTTACTCTCTTACTCTCTTACTCTCTTACTCTCTTACTCTCTTACTCTCTTACTCTCTTACTCTCTTACTCTCTTACTCTCTTACTCTCTTACTCTCTTACTCTCTTACTCTCTTACTCTCTCACGCTCTCACGCTCTCACCTTATCAAAAAAACAGCCGGCACCTTATGTATCTCGGGCCACCCACTTTTCTTCCACTCTGCTATTTTTTTCGTCACGACCATTCCATCCTCACCACCCAAACCTGCAGCAATACAGAAATCACGATTTTGATCTAAATACTTTTCCACTGCCTGTACGATCTGCATATTCCGGTACGGTGTCTCAATCCATATTTGTGTAGCATCGTCACGGTCAGCTCTTTTTTCCAAATCCCTGAGTTGTCCACCCAATTCATCTTTCTTCGCACTCAGATAGCCATGAAATGCAAATCGCTGTCCTTCCAATCCTGATCCCATCAATGCCATCATGATACTTGAAGGACCCGAAAGCGGAACAACAACTATTCCCAACTTCTGAGCTTCTCTCACAAAATGATTTCCAGGATCTGCTATTGCAGGGAGTCCTGCCTCAGACATGATGCCAATATTATGACCTTCAAGCGCAGGTTTTAAAAACATTTCAATTTCCTTACCATTCATCGCTTTCTCAGGTATTTCCTCAATCGAGAGCAAATCAATTGCCTTTAGAGGCTTGGTTGAACTGATATATCGCCGGGCAGTCCTGGCCCTTTCAACAATGAAATAGTCCAGTGAGTGTAAAATCCGGATCACCTCCGGCGATATGCTTTCAAGGCCATTTTCAACAATAGGAGACGGCAGTAGAAAGACCCTGCCTTGCAGTTTGGCCATAATGATATCTTTGGACCTCTAAAAGTAACCTGTGCAATTGACATACAATATCAAGATCGAAGCTTTTGAGGGTCCATTTGACCTGCTCCTCTTTTTCATTGAGCGCGATGAACTTGATATCTATGATATCCCCATTGCAAAAATCACGGACGATTTCCTTGGCTATGTACATACCATGGAGAACCTAAACATCGACCTGGCTTCAGAATTTATACTGGTAGCCGCTACCCTTATGCGGATCAAGGCAAAAATGCTGATTCCAAGAAAAGATGTAGACGAAAACGGCCAGGAAATAGATCCTCGCGAAGAGCTCATTCAACGCCTTTTAGAGTACAAATCCTATAAAGAAATCACCGAAGACCTCCGCCGCAAGGAAGAATCAAGGTCAATGTCTTTTCCCCGGGGAAATGTAGAAATAGAGCTCCAATCCCTTGCAGAAGAGGCACTTGCAGATGCTGAATTAGAAAGTCTCACCCTTTATCGTCTTCTCCAGGCTTTCAAACGTGTGATGGAACGCTTTGAATACCAAAAGCTTCATCCTGTCCACACCATCATTCAGTATACTTACACTGTCCAGGAAGAACAAACATCAATCACTTTCAAGCTACAATTAAAACCAAGACTGGAGTTCATGGACGTCTTTTCAGGCTGCGAAAACAGGATCCATGCGATCATTACTTTCCTCGCTCTTCTGGAGATGATCAATAGCCAGATAGTAAGAATGATAGCCGGTGACACCGTCAATAATTTCTGGATCGAAGCACAACCCGAAACAGATAAATCTGAGGAAGAATAACTTAGAAAATCTTCGGAGCTAGCTTGGTTTTCACAGGGTAAAATTTCTATCTTTGCGCCACATTTAGACCTTATTTCGATCCTAACTATAAGTATATCAATATATTATGAACGTCGGTACCATTAAGCAGATCATTGGCCCAGTAGTGGATGTAAGTTTTGCAGGTGAAGGGAGTAAAATTCCGGATATCCTCAACGCTTTGGAAATCACCCGCTCCACCGGTGAGAAAGTTATCCTTGAAGTCCAGCAACATTTAGGAGAAGACAGCATCCGTGCTGTAGCTATGGACAGCACTGACGGATTGATGAGAGGTATGGATGTCGTGGATACAGGAAAAAACATCACAATGCCAGTTGGCGAACAAATAAAAGGTCGCTTATTCAACGTTGTCGGTGAAGCGATTGATGGCATTGGCCCTATCCCAAAGGATGAAAACTCCTATTCAATCCACAGGAAACCACCTCTGTATGAAGACCTCTCTACAAGCAAAGAAATTCTCTATACCGGTATCAAAGTTATCGACCTCATCGAACCTTATTCAAAAGGTGGAAAGATCGGACTCTTCGGAGGCGCCGGTGTAGGAAAGACGGTATTGATCATGGAATTGATTAATAACATCGCAAAAGGTTATGCAGGTATTTCGGTTTTCGCAGGTGTAGGTGAGCGTACACGTGAGGGAAATGACCTTCTTCGTGAAATGATTGAATCAGGTGTCATCAAATACGGCCATGAGTTCAAAGAAAGCATGGAAGCTGGCGGATGGGATCTTTCCAAAGTAGATATGGATGAACTATCCAAGTCCCAGGCAACACTCGTGTTTGGCCAGATGAATGAACCTCCTGGCGCTCGTGCCCGGGTTGCATTATCAGGTCTTACTGTAGCTGAATATTATCGTGATGGTGATCTTAGCGATCCAGCCGGAGGACGTGATATCCTTTTCTTTATCGACAATATCTTCCGCTTTACACAAGCCGGATCAGAAGTATCAGCCCTTCTTGGTCGTATGCCTTCTGCTGTAGGTTACCAACCAACACTTGCTACAGAGATGGGTGTGATGCAGGAAAGAATTACATCTACAAAACGAGGTTCCATTACATCCGTTCAGGCTGTATATGTTCCTGCAGATGACTTGACTGACCCTGCACCTGCTACAACATTTGCCCACCTTGACGCAACCACTGTATTAAGTCGTAAAATCGCAGCATTAGGTATTTATCCTGCAGTAGATCCTCTCGATAGCACATCAAGGATTCTCGACCCATTGATCATCGGCGAAGACCACTACAACACAGCCATGGCTGTCAAAGGAATCCTTCAGCGTTACACTGAACTTCAGGATATTATTGCCATCCTTGGATTAGAAGAATTGTCTGAAGAAGACAGACAAGTGGTCCATCGTGCACGTCGAATACAACGTTTCTTATCCCAACCATTCCACGTTGCCGAACAATTCACAGGGAAGCCTGGTGCACTTGTACCCATTGACGAAACTATACGTGGATTCAAAATGATCCTTAATGGTGAAGTAGATCAGTATCCTGAAGCAGCCTTTAATCTTAAAGGTGGTATCGATGAAGTGATCGAAGAAGGAAAGCTTATGTTAGCCGAAGCCGGCAATTAATTCAATCAGGCCAGATCATGCATCTAGTAGTTCTTACGCCCGATAAGGAATTATTCCAGGGCACAGTTACATCAGTCAATGTTCCTGCTATCGGCGGACGATTTGAAGTACTGAAAAATCACGCTCCTATTGTAGCTGCACTTGAGAAAGGTGAAGTAAGATTCAAACTTTCAAAAGGTGAAACCAAATCAATACGGATCGAAAATGGTTTCATTGAAGTTCTTCGGAATGAAATCTCCCTGCTTGTGACAGGTGTCATAGAAGAATAGTCTTCTCACTATTGGTGAGAACTTCATGCAACAGCTTTTCTTCTAAATAAATTATAGATGTTTTGCCAATTCAGCCCAATCCTGTTTCTCTGGTGACCATCTCTTTTTCCGGAGCTTGTCAATGATGCCTCTATGATGCAGAAAATTTACTTTTTCCTGCATCAGCACATTGATTTGCAACAACATACTATACTTAGCCATTTCGAGCCAGGACTTATCTCTGAATTCCATAAAGAATGAAGCGAGTGCCAATCGGGCTTCTTTAAGGTTCCAATAATGCAATATATACGGTGACGCAGCCTTTACTTCACCAGCCGCTTGAAAATAAACTGAGAAAGCAAACTGCTCCATGACATGCTTGGGGAATTCCGAGTACTCATGATCCGTGAAAGCAAGTATTTCATCCAGCAGATGATTATACGTTGTATTAAACCCTAATACACCTGCATTCCACATGGCAAATTCAAAGAGTGGCTTTCCGTTTATTTGCCTTTTTACTTTTGCTTTCAGATGTCGGCTCAGCTTTCGCAATATAGGGTTGCCTTCATTACCAACCACACCTTCGAAAATGTGCATATAAAGTTTATTAGAACTAATGTCTTCAAAAATTTTATCGATACGATGTGTAAATACGATATCAGTGTCGGTATAAAGAATATTGCCTTTTTTATTTCTTGAAAAATCTATAAGCAATTCAATCTTTATCCTATGTATAAAATCGATTTTTCCGCGCCATTCTTTTATCTTAGCTTTATCCAATTCCTTGTAATGTAATGGCAGTCGACATTCTTTGAATGAACGAAACCAATCCGGATTGTCTGTATAAATCCAAATCTCGACATTATTCAATTCAGCAGGTTCATACAATCGGGAAAGGGATAAAAGAGCATAGGTACATTCATAAAATACACCTTCAGTTCCATAACACTGAAAGACTATATAGTTTTTCTCTTGATGCATAATTTATCACAATAAATATTTAAAACCTTTACGTTTTATGCTCTGTTTATTCAAGATTTTACGCTTCATCTCTTATTCTTTTAGCTTCCATATCTCCCACAATTTCACTTCTCTCAGCCACACATAATGAGCTTCACTCTTTGCAACAATGTATCCATAATATCCATCCAGTATACCCAACCGAATAAAATAAATACTTATAAATCGAATAACAGGTTTAAATAATATTCTCCACAGGCTCCATTGCCTTCCTTGTCTGAACAATCCTCCGGCAGCGCGTGTAGAATAATATTGTACTTTTTGAAATCGGGATTCAATGTCTTGATCTGCCAGATGTAAGAGATCACCCTGGAGATGTCCTATCCGGGCTTTAGTGATAGGTTTCAACGTTTCATGAATATCAATTCCTATAACCGATATTTTTCTCCTGTCAAACATCCTGATTTTCTTATCCGGATACCAACTGCCGTGATTCAGCCATGTAGTCCCGATTTTACTTTTACGATGGGATGTATAAGCATCAAAGGAATTCTCATTTTCCGTCGCAATAACAGAAGCTCGCAATTCATCACTTAAATACTCATCTGCATCAAGTATCAAAATCCAGTCATTTTTAGCCATCTGGATCATTCTTCGCCGTTGATCTGCATATGAATCAAATGGAAATTGCTCCACCCGTGCACCCATTTTTTCGGCCAACTCTACTGTTCTGTCAGTTGAATAACTATCCAGAATGAAAATTTCATCACCCAGCCCGGTTACCGATTGCAGGCACCTTCCAATGTTTTCTTCTTCATTGTAAGTCATCACTACAATTGAGAGCGGGTGTGCGGCTACTGGCATTTGATACGGAGAAAACTAAGACTTCCTGTCAGGAATATTCAATTTAAACCCAACACTATGAACATTTTCAATTGATATTTCAGGATCATCACTTAGATATTTTCGAAGGCGACTGATAAAAACATCCAGGCTTCGTCCATAGAAATAATCATCCTTTCCCCAGATATCTTCCAGAATATCGGATCTCCTGATGACTTGGTTAGGTCTGGAGGCCAGGTAATAAAGAATATCGGCTTCACGCTGTGTAAGGCCGCGTGCAGTACCATTGACCGATAAATCAAGGTTGGGATAATCAAATAAATACTTCCCTACCGTCATCGCTTCTTTTGGAGCTGCCTCAATGACTTTGCGACGGCGAAGAAATACATTGATCCTGAATTTCAATTCCTCGAAGCTGTAGGGCTTTGTGACATAATCATCACCTCCCAGAAGAAAGCCTTCCATTTTATCTTCCTGCATCGACTTGGCCGTCAAAAAAATAATCGGAATATGTTTGCTTACTCCTCTGATTTTTCGGGCAAGTTCAAAACCATCTAATTGAGGGAGCATCACATCCAGTAAACAAATATCAAATTCTGCTTTCCTGAATATCGACCAGGCTTCTTTTCCATTGACAGCGTGGGTCACATCGTACCCCTCCATTTCCAGTTGATCCTTCGTAATAAAACTTAGTGAATCATCATCCTCAACATAAAGAATACGTTCCTTCATCAGGCCTTTATTGGTAAATTAATTGAAAACCGGCTTCCTTTTCCTAGCGCACTTTCGACGATAATATTTCCCTTGTGCATCTGGAGGATTTTTTTGACATAATGCAAACCTAATCCGAAACCTTTAATATCATGAACATTCCCTGAAGGTACACGATAGAATTTATTAAACAAATGTTTTTGATGGGCCAGTGCTATTCCTATCCCCCGATCCACTATCGAAACCGATAAGTGATGACCCTCATCTTCCGTGATAACATCAATAGGTTTGTCCGCCGGAGAATATTTGACCGCGTTATCGATCAGGTTATTGATCACGTTGCCCAGGTGTGTCCTGTCGCCTTCGAGTTCAATGTGTTTTGCCTTGAAGATCCGGTTGAAAACACGTCCTTCAATACCAGCCTCTGCGGCTTTAGAATCAAGCACTTCATCTATCAATGTATGCATATTGATCTTCTCAGGTTTGAGCTTAAATTCACCGGATTCAAGCCTGGCTATATTGAGCAATTTCTCAACTTGTGTATTAAGCCGTTGATATTGTGATCTGATCAATTCCGTATATCGCCTGAGTCTGTCATCATCCTGTATAACATGTTGTTTGGAAAGAAAGTCGCTTGACAACTGAATCGATGTCAATGGGGTCTTAAATTCATGCGTCATGTTATTGATGAAATCACGTTGCATTTCTGAATAACGCCTTTGGTTCAGAATCACCCAGATCGCATAAACAAAGAAAGCTAATGTGAGTGCCGCAATCAAAGCGAGTGTCCATGTCAAACTAGAACTGGTGGTGAGTGCTTCATCCCTGGATGGAAATTTGACGCCAAAATAATTAGCTGAAAGCTCACTATACTTTGGAAGCTTGCCTTCACTATTTACCGGCTTTTCCGGATCTATAAGATTGCAATGATTTCCATAGACCATTTCATCATTAGCACAATCATATATAGCATATTCAAATTCAGTATAGGCCGATGAACTGAACTGTTCAAACAGGAAATGCTCAAGTATATTGGCATCAATAACATTGTTAAAATTGACGATATAATAATTGGGTGTTATCCTTTTGATAATCTCACCCTGTGGGAGTGTGACATGATTGAGTTTTGCCATTTTATCAGCTACCTGATAAAGGGCGATGGTGGTCGTCTGATGAAAAGACTGCGACTCATGGCTCCTTTGCTGAATAAGCCAATAAGACTGCATGGCTATAATGCTCAAAATAGCAATAGCCCCTAAAACAATGACCAAACGGATATTTGAATTACGCATGAGGTGTCAAAGTTAGCTGTGTTTGAAAGGAGTTGGGTGATCGGCCTCACTTAACAATATCCTAATGAAAACAGCAATCTTAAAGGATATGTGATTTATTTCCTTACTCCCCTCAAACGTCTTTTTAAAGCTTTAAGTTTTCATCTATGCAGATTGTCATTTCATCTAAATTCAGGGATACAAGGCATTGCACATCGTTAGGTTTATGAATCCGGGACTATTCCGAATTAATATTATTCTTCATTTAATTCTTAACGATATGAGAAAGCAATTACTTACTGCACTTATCACCATTATATCTCTTGGCTACATGATTGGTCAGGGTCTAAGTCTTCCGCCCAGCGGGGACAATCAAAAATGTTCTATAACCCAACATATAGGAACTCTGGTCACGGTGACTGTGGACTACAGTAGCCCCAACGTTACAGGTCCAGGTGGAGAGGACAGAAATGGGAAAATATGGGGCCAGCTAGTGCCATACGGATTCACTGATCTTGGTTTTGGCCTACGTAAACCCGCTCCGTGGCGAGCTGGTGCAAATGAAAGTACCACAATCGCATTTTCCCACGATGTCATGGTTGAAGGCAAACCTTTGAAAGCCGGCAAGTATGGACTCTTCCTTGAAATAGAAGCCACCGGTCCATGGACCTGGATTTTTTCAAAAAACAGTACCGCCTGGGGTAGTTTTTTCTACGATGAAAAAGATGATGCACTTCGGGTACAGGTTCAGCCGATGGAGCATGCTCATACAGAATGGTTGACATATGCATTTACCGATCGTCAACCTACCGAAGCCACGATGGAATTACAATGGGAACAAAAAACGATTCCGATGCATATTGCTGTAAACGGTATGAATGATCTATATATCACACAGATCAGTCATGAGCTTGAAAACTACCAGGGCTTTGATGCGGACAACTATGCCGCTGCAGCCAATTTCCTTTTAACGGCTAATTACAAACTTGATAAAGCCCTGGAATGGGCAACATTTGCCACTGACTCACCAACTACAGGTGTTCAGAATTTTACAAATATCACCACAAGGGCAAATGTCCTTTTGAAAATGGGAAAGAAGGATGAAGCCATGACAGCTTTCGAATCTGCTATGAAGTTATCTGATGCCGGTCCGGGTCAGGTTCACCAACTTGGAAGAACTTTGTTGGCACAGGGCGAGAAAGACATGGCGATGAAAATCTTCAAAACAAATTATGACAATAACAAAGGTGCCTGGCCTACAAATGTTGGTATGATGCGTGGCCTTTCGGCTATTGGAAAATATGATGAAGCATTGACGTATGCACAGGCAGCTTTGGTTCAGGCTCCTGATGATGTCAATAAAAAGAATCTGACGAACATGATCGAAAAGCTAAAAAGCAAAAAGGATGTGAATTAATAGTTCTTGCTTTATAATTATTTTTGGTTTGAGCCGTGATTCGTCACGGCTTTTTTATTATCCCATGGGTTAAAACCCAAGGCAATTAATGCATGATCTCCGCTACCCGCTATTCGAAGTTTATCAACTTCGAATCCATATTATAAATCAATTTCTATTTCGAAATCATCCTCAGGCAACTCGTAGCTGCGATAGAAAATCTCATGTTACCTAAAACTTGAGCCATGCAGATTTTCGAATAGAAACAGATTTTTATTCAACACCCTTCAGGGTTGTAAAATCGTCGACATCATTAATCCACGGGTTGCAACCCGTGGCTATTAATGTTTGATCCCTTCAGGATCTGAATTTCGGATTAATTTCTAAGAAGTATTATAAAAGTTCCCTTTAGGGGATTTAGGGGCATACCTGTTGCAACCTGGATTAATAATGTGTGATCCCTTCAGGATCAGACATGCGAATATGCCCTTTTGATCATCCTTGCCTTTGTCTGCTCTTTTACCTTATACTTTGCCTTCTCCTTCGCCTCAAGCCTTTGCCTTTGCTTCTCCTCTTCTTTCTACTTCCTTCGCCTTAGCCTTCTTTTTCATTCCTTCTCCCTCGCCTTAGTCATAGCCTTCTTTTCCTTTCTTCTCCCTCGCCTTCGCCTTAGCCTTCTTTTCCTTCCTTCTCCTTCGCCTCAGCCTTTACCTCTTTCTGCCTTCGTCGACAATTTAACACTTTTCATCAGGTACCTTGCTTAATTAGTGTACTTTGTTATACATAGTACTAAATAAATAACATATATTTGTGCCATGAAAATTGATAACATGAAAGCCCAGATGAGGAAAGGTGTCCTGGAAATGTGCATTCTGTCCCTGTTGTCAGCTGAAGAAATGTACACCTCTGACATTATTGACAGATTACGCCATGCCCGGCTTGTTGTGGTGGAAGGTACCCTTTACCCGCTCCTCACAAGGCTCAAGAATGATGGCTTGCTTGAATATTACTGGCAGGAATCAAACTCAGGCCCACCCCGCAAATATTTCAAAATCACTCCGGAAGGACATACCTTCCTAAAGGAATTAAGAGATTCCTGGGAGGAAATCAATCAGGCCGTTTCAATCACTTCGCAAAACATACAAATCCATGAATAAAACGATAAACATCAATCTAGGCGGTTATGCGCTTATAATCGACGAGGATGCATACGATACAGCTCACCATTATCTGATGACATTAGGCAGTCACTTTGGATCAGATGAAGGTGCCACAGAAATCATGCAGGACATCGAGACCCGTATGGGCGAGCTCATCAACCGCAAAAAAGGTACAAGGACCATCGTCAACAAAGTCGATGTCCTGGAAGCTATCGCTGTACTGGGCACTCCTGAAGAATTAAAGGATATTAATTTTTCAGAAAACGCTTCCCAATCCAAACGTCCTTCAGGAACACCATTTACTTTAAAGACAGGAAAAAGGCTTTACAGAGACAAAGACGATAAAGTCATAGGGGGTGTCTGTTCAGGCCTGGCCGCTTACTTTGGTATTCAGGATGCTGTATGGGTCAGAATAGCGTTTGTGATTCTTACTCTTGCCTTCGGAAGTAGTCTCATCGTGTACCTGGTCCTTTGGGGCATAGTCCCTCCCGCAAAAACCGTTTCAGACAGACTTGAAATGATGGGAGAACCGACCAATGTGAATAACATCGCAAAAGCCATCAAGGAAGAACTTGAAGAAATGGGCGGTAAAATCCAGGATAAGTTTGAACATAAATTTGGAAAAAAGTTCGGACAAAAGTTCGGAGATAAATTTGGACAAAAATCAAAAAATGAGAATACCGGCACTCATGATGACGATTCTGACCAAATCCTTACTTCCGGCTGGACATGGAATTACAAAACATGCCGAAATGATAAAATGAAAGCTCCGTATAACAAAAAAGAT
>JBATMM010000031.1:0-1621 GCA_049289835.1 Saprospiraceae bacterium
ACCTTATCCATAATTATTTTATCATAATAATCTCTCTGGGGTGAAGCCTTGGATAATTCAAACCGCAACTGATTACTACTTACTGATTACTGATTACCTATTTCAAAAAGGGTACCCTATCGCCACATGAAAAACAAGATTCTCTTTTCGCCAGCCCGGACTACCGAAACGGAGATCATTGAATACCCATCGCTGTCCTTCCGGAAGCCAGGGCTTACGCAATGGGAATGCAAGATCAAAACGTAATATCACAAAAGAAAGATCAAATCGCAAACCAGCACCCGTACCGACAAGAAAATCTTTTAGAAAATGATTTGTAAATAACGATCCCTCTTTCTTCGCCGCAGGATCAAGATCATCATGCAATAACCAGATATTACCCGCATCAACAAAAATAGCCCCATTGATAAAACCTGCAATTTTAGTACGGTATTCGGAATTGAATTCAAGTTTCATATCACCTGACTGATCAGCTGTAAATCCTTTAGCTGTATTCGGATCATCAGGCGCATAATAAGATCCCGGTCCGATTGTCCTCGCCCTGAATGCCCTGATACTATTACTTCCTCCAATAAAAAATTGTTTGACAAATGGAAGATTTACAGAATTGCCATAGGCATATCCAAAACCTGCAAAAACGCGATTTGCAAGTTTCGCATTTGCACCGAGCTTCAAATAGTACCTGAAATCATTTTCAATTTTAATGTACTGAGCGAATGAGGTCCCAAAAAGTGTTTTGCCTTTTCCTGCTTTACTATTTGCTCCCGTCACTAATCCTAAAATATTACCAGACAGATCTGCTCCACCCATGTAATAAAATGTATTGATCTTTTTTGTTTGCGAAGTATTCGTATAGGTATAGCGATAGCCTGAACCGAATGTAAACTGATCTTCGATAGCCTTCTTAAGTGTGGCATCCGTTTCTGCCAGCATTTTGTATAAAGATGTGACACTGGAAGCATGTACATAGTTGACATCGATCACATTGAGTTCATGTTCTTTACGGATATTTTCTTTCCAATTATAACCTGACACTGATCTGAAGGAATTGAGTGTGTATGAATTTTGCCTCTTTAGAAAATCATACCCAAGTGTAAATCTTGTCTTGGGCACAAAAGGACCTGTGCTCCCGATCTTAAATGGTGTAATAAACCTGGGAATGATCAGTGTGACCTGCGAGCCGAATTTAAAATAGCTCCGATTGGCAATGCCATCTTTTACCCCGGTCTGTATATCCGCGCCTCCATAGGCAGAGATCGAAAGCGCTTCAGCTCCCCTGAATGTATTCCGGTTTCGCCAGTTGATCGTCAATTCCGTTCCTGTAAAATCCGCATCGGTCTTCTTGCCGGATAACTCAAGACGTATAGATTTTCGAGGATATGGCGTAAGGAAATAATATACATTCAACCTGGCTGAATCACCTGTCTCCTCAAACTTATTTTTAACAAATTTGAAAGCCCCAAGACTGACCATACTATTAAGCGACACATTATGATCTGTACGGTTGTATATATCGCCGGGATGGAAATGGATAAGTCGCTCAAACGTCAATGGCTTCCATTTGTGCTCAGGATCGATGATATAAAAATCATTTTGCTTTGTCGCCTGTGAGATATCAATG
>JBATMM010000032.1:0-9793 GCA_049289835.1 Saprospiraceae bacterium
ACGGATAACTATCTGGTATTTTTTCCACTTCTTAAAGACTGGGAATTCTCAATAGCAGATGTAACTTTTTCCTTCCTCATTTCGTCTGACTTCAGATCTAAGACTGGTATTTCAATTTATCCGGTGGTAAAGTCGATTTCTTTATCAACTATTGTCATGTATTTAATAGAAATTATCACAATTTTAACGCATGGATAAATTGAAACCTCTTTTCTTCCTCATCTTTCCCGTTGTGTCCCTCCTTTCATTAGGCTGTCATAGTGAAAGCGCTCAGTCTGTTTTGGAAAAACACATATCCCGATACCCCGATATCAGAAAGAAGTACATTTATCAGAGTGTCATCAGACTGGCAAATGTGAAAGGTGACCCTGATTTCAACAAGCTGATCAAAGATGTCAGGAAGATCACCATTTATCTACCTCCTTCAGAAGATTCCACATATCAGATTAAAGACGTCAGCAGTAGTATTGCAACCGATGGTTTTGAACAATTGATGGAGGTCAGAACCGAAGGCTCAGGTCGCATCAGCCTTTGGGTTAAAGAATCAAAATCAACATCGCAATACATGGGATTTTTTGACGCACAAGCCGAACACATCATTTTTGAAATTGACGGACAACTTGACCTTGCCTATATATCAGCGTTAAAACTTGCTGACCAGTCTACTTTAATGGATTTAATAAAATGACAATCGGATGAGTGATATTATTCTTCAAACAAATCAATTGTCAAAGCGTTTTTCAAAACGTATTCTCGCTGTGGACGCACTGGATCTCACGATTTCAAGAAATCAGATTTTCGGAATATTAGGACCCAATGGAAGTGGAAAGACTACTACGCTTGGAATGGTATTGGGTGTTGTATCGATTACAAATGGCACGTACAGCTGGTTTGAAAAAGGAGATGATTATTCACTCCGAAAAAGAATAGGTGCCATACTTGAGCAACCTAATTTTTATCCTTTCCTCAGTGCAAGTCAGAATCTCGTCGTGCATAGCCGCATCAAGGATATCCGAAAACCAGACACAGAAGGTCTTCTTAAACTTGTCAATTTATACGACCGTCGTAACGATCCCTTTAAAACATATTCTCTGGGGATGAAGCAACGTCTTGCTATAGCATCCGCACTTCTGGCAAATCCTGAAGTATTAATTTTTGATGAACCTACTAATGGATTAGATCCGCAGGGCATCGCAGAAATCCGAAAATTGATCCTGGATATCCGGGACATGAATAAGACCATCATCCTGGCCAGTCACCTGCTGGATGAAGTTCAAAAAGTTTGTTCGCATTTCGCTGTATTGCAACGTGGAAAAAAAATCTATTCAGGAAGCGTTGCGGATGCACTTCAACAAACGAATACGATACTTATATCTGCTGAAGCTCATCAGCCACTTTGGGAAGCTATTCAGACTTGTCCCGGTATTACAACAAGTGAAAATGGGCCCGATGTAATCAAAGTCAATATTGCAAATGGCTGGTCTGCTGCATCCCTCAATAAATATTTAGTCGATAAAAATATAAGTGTCAATTATATTCAGCAAAAAAAATCAAGCCTGGAAGAAAAATTTCTTGATCTGCTCAGGGAGAATGAAAATACAGTAAAAACCGGACCGTCAAAATAATAAGATGAACATCAGGAAAACTATTGAACTGGAGTATTATAAATTCAGACACTACAAGCCTTTCCTTGTCATCCTGGGCTTATTTGTGTTTTGTTTCCTGCTCTCCGGCCTGTCTATTAAAAGCCTGCTAGATTGGTTTCTGGAAAAGCAAAAGAATGATGATATACTGAAACACTTTTTAAAATCAGGGCTGCCCATATTTGATTTTGTAGACATCTGGCAAAACCTTGCCTGGCTGGCCACGATTTTCAAATATGTGCCGGCATTCATGATTATTATTTCGGTGACCCTGGAATACTCGCAAAAAACAATCAAGCAAAATATTATTGACGGGCTTTCAAAAAAGGAATTCCTGTTTTCAAAAATATCAATGGTCGTAGTGATTAGTATTGGTTCTACAGTTCTGTTATTTCTGCTTGGTTTGTTTTTAGGTTTGCTTTATTCACCCGTAAAAGATATTTCATCCATTTTTCAGAATATTGAATTTGTAGCGGCATATGGATTAGAAGTTTTTGTCTTTCTCTGTATGGCGATGTTTGCTGCATTCCTATTTCAGCGTAGTGGAGTAACTATCATTTTATTCCTGCTGTACACGGCATGCATTGAACCGATCCTGACAGCTATACTTCAGTACAGATACAATTGGGAAGTGTGGTTTTTCCCTGTGGAAGCCATTAACAGGATTGTCAGAATTCCATTCCAGCGATATGTTTTAAACTTTGTGCAAGATCAGATTCTGATACAGGATATTTTGATATCGGCAGCGTGGGGATTGATCTTTATTCTGTTATCGTATTGGCTTTTGACGAAAAGAGATTTATAAGTTTAGCTTCTACTGCATTAGGGCTTTGCGTATAAATGCTGGCTCAGCCACCTTAGAAATCCAAAACAGAGATAAATTTCGAAGTCACTTTCAATTTATTTTTACTCCGGTTGTATCCATCTTCAACACATTCACTACTGCACTTCGTTGGTGATATGCCTGGCAGAAGTAATACCCGCAATGTCATTTCCAATGGAGACTATATTTTTTTTCAAAGGTGGCTTTATAAATAAGAAGTAGAAATGAAAAAATCGTGAGGTAAGTTTAAAACATAAGAAAATCCTGAGCAAATAAAGATAAGATAAGCTAATAAAAAAAAGGCTCAAAGACTTTAGATCTTTGAGCCTTTTTAAAGCCTTTATCGAAATCTACAGCAATCGCGTAGACTACATTTTATTAAACATTAATGTTCTCACAGCATCTTGTTGACGTAATTTCAGGAAATAGGTTCCCTGAACAAGAGATGCAACATCTATATTCAATGAATTCTTTCCGGCAATCAATGACTCGATTCCTTTATCGGCCACAGTCCTGCCCATGATATCGACGATGGTCATGTTGACCTGTGTTGCTTTTTCAGAGGTTAAATCCAGGTTCAGATTGTCTGAAGTTGGATTTGGATATAGATTTGTGGTTTTAATATCCGTAATATCTTTTACAGCTGTTTCAACGCTATATGCAAATGGAATTGAAGTGCCCGTGCCATATGATATGTTATCAAATATAACTTCTCCGTCTATTTCAAGTGAGATTGAACCCATAGCATTGCTAGCCTGACCATTAGGCGTTGTGCATGAATGTTGTGTCGGATTAACTGCTCCATTAAGAAGGCCATCGCCATACACATCATTGATACTAAATTGATAACATCCTTCTTCCGCTAAAGGAAATTCCTGGGTGTATGTATGATCACAAGTAAGAACTCCCAGGGCATCACTGTTAGCAACTTCATTGCCACTCGGATCGCTTACAATCCATGAAGTTTCTTCCGGCCAAAAATCAGTAGTAATCGTCAATTTCGCTGTCTGGTGAGCAGCCTTTTCCTTAACATCCCAGGTATAGTTATTATCCTGAGGTGATAAATCTTCATTATTGTTTGGTGAAGAAATAACGAACTCAAGTGTTGCTGATTCTGGTATGGACAAACCTGGAAGAGTAACATTAACGGATTTAAATTCGGTCAGACTTCCAGTGAAGTTTTTCGTTCGGACGACTTCTCCATTGACCAAAAGATCTATTTTCGCTGAAGTCAGTGTATCTGTTCCAAGGTTTTTAACAGTTGCAATAAATGAACCTTGCTGATATTCGCCGCAAAAATATTTTGTTGCATAATTTGCACTTACAGACGCATCATTAGCACCTCTGAAGGCTACATCATGTACATAGTCAAATGTAGGGTCATATACATTAGCAAATAGATAATCATTTGCTAATAACATGCTTCCACTTGGGCGGATGACATAAATCGTTGGCCAGTAGGCAAGACTGAATGTGGCTGGTATAGTGTTATCTTCTACGATATTATATTCTGCTCCTGTCACCCAATCTCCCTGGGTGTTTGTTCCCGTACCCAATAGGTCAGCATGACTCGTTGTTGCATCACCTTCTATCGAATAGATGACCATTTCATTAGTACCATTAGGACCGTATTTGGTATTTAAATCTTCTAATACATGATTCGTGTGAAGGAACCAGCAGGGACCACACCATGTGGCGAAAATGTCAATAACCACTACTTTGCCGGCATTCAGATCATCCCGAAGCACATGGGTGTTACCATTTATGTCCGTAAGCGTAAGATTAGGCATCTGCGTTCCATCTGCAAGCTGAGCAGATAAACTTGTCACAAGTAGTAAAGAGCTTAAAAGGAAGTATAACTTCTTCATAGACAGAATTTGTTAAGTATGAGTTTGTAAAAGAAGTCCAAAAGTATTAAATCCATTAAAAAGGAAGGCTATTTATTCTATTTAATTGCGATTTAGATCGATAAAGACCTATACTTAATTTTTGATTTTCGCAAATATCCAATAGTTATATTGCTTATTACCACTGATAACATTTAATTATTTGGTCCGGTATTTTAAAAACGAGATTATATAATATATTGTTTATCAAGTAATTACATTATGTTAGTGAATATTAATAAGCCTCTAGTCTCAATCAAAATTGCATTTTTATATATTAATAATATAAATAATATGTATTTTTGACGTCAATTTGATAGATTGTTTTAAGATGGTGTTAAAACCAGTTTAAATCCATATTCTTATCAAATAGATTGTATATTTACCAATGAATACAATGCCTTCTATGAAATGAAGAGATTTTTACCCATTACTTTTCTGATGTTATTTGCCATTCTGACCAGAGGTCAGATTTCCATTGGCATAGACCCTGCTTCCTTTGTATTAACTGGTAATCCAACCGATAAGGATGTCAAGATACATGTCGAAGTGACCAACAATTCTCCTTTTGAGGTTGGTATCCTTTGGAACAGAGTGGTAAATCCTGATCCTAATACTGTAAATTGGATTACCTGGATTTGTGATAAAAATCTTTGTTATCTGCCTATTGCAAATGCTTGTGCCCCGAATAAACCAAATGTTCTGAGTCCCGGTGAAAAGATGGATTTTCAAATTCATGTGAATCCATTAGGACACGATGTCAATGCTACTTACAATATCGATTTAGTTGATTATAGTGATACGAACGTTATTCTTGGTCATATTCAGGGTGAAATCATAATCAATAATACGGTAAGCACAAATAATGTTTCCTCTTCAGCAAATCTCACAGTCTTTCCCAATCCAACGACGGATAATTTTCGGGTAAGTGATATACCAGGCCTAAGGAATATTGAACTTTTCAATATCGTTGGCAATAAAGTAAGGTCATTTGAAGCTGTGCCACAAAAACAATACTATGTGGGGGATCTTACAGATGGAATTTACCTTGTCAGATTAGAATCTGCCGGTGGAAAAGTGATCAAGACTATCCGCCTAAGCAAGCGTTAAGATTTCTGATTCTTCCTACCCACTTCCTTCATTATCTATTTTTACAAAGATTCCACTCTGAATTTTACTCTTTATCTCTTATCCCGAAGAGCACTATTCTTTAATTATTGACAAGCTGAACTCATTCCAACCAGGGCCTTTGTACCTTTGCACAGTATTATGAAAAGGAAATCTTAGTTACTATGCCCTATCCCGTTTCCATTTATCGCATGGCCCATTTTAATGCAGCCCATCAGCTTGCAGTTCCCTCCTGGTCAACAGAAAGAAATAATGAGACATTTGGAAAATGTGCTAATCCCAATTTTCATGGACATAACTATGAAGTGGAAGTCAGGGTCACAGGGCAAGTAGATCCTGAAACAGGAATCCTGATCAACCTGAAGGATCTGAAAGTAATCATTGAGAAAGAAGTTGCTGAGCGTTTTGATCATAAGAATCTAAATCTTGATTGCCCTGAATTCATTGATAGGATTCCAACTGTAGAAAACATATGCATCGTCATCCATGAAATACTTAGGCCTCATATTCCACAGGATCTTGATCTCGGAATACGATTATATGAAACACCCAGGAATTTCGCTGAATATCCCGGGAAGTAGCAGGGCTATGACTATTCTGGTGTAAAAACAAAAGGACAGATCTCGACCTGTCCTTTACTTTTTTATATAGCCTGAAAGCTGATCTTCTAATTGCGCATCTTGCCCAGAAGGCGGAGAATTTCAAAATACAGCCAGACTAAAGTGATCATCAGCCCCATTGCTGAAAACCATTCCATGTATTTAGGGGCTCCATACTGTTCTCCTTTTACAATCATGTCAAAATCAAGAAGAAGATTCAAAGAAGCAATGGCAATGACACCAAGAGAAAAGATGATTCCAATGGTGCCTCCTTCGTGAATAAAAGGAATGTGGATACCAAACAAGCTCAACACAAAACTTAACAGGTAAAGGAGCGCTATTGAACCTGTAGCCATGATGACGCCGGTTCTAAATTGATTGGTGACAGGGATTATCCCTGTTTTCTGAATGATTAACATAATAAACAGGACCAATAAGGTCAATGAAATGGCCTGGATCACTATCCCACCTCCAAAACCAGCATAGATTCCTGAGATACCGCCGACGAATAAGCCTTCCACTGCAGCATAAGCTGGTGCAATGAATGGAGAATACTCTTTCTTAAACACATTGACAATCACCAGGATAAGACCTACTACAGCACCACCTATCATCAGGATTGAATTCTGTGCCTGAAAGTTGAAATAAGCTGTTATTAACATCACCCCAAAAAGGATAAATGTCTTATTGATGGCGCCCTGAATAGTCATCACACCCTGATCATCTGAGACATAGGAAGTGGATGTCGTTTGGGAAAAGCCGTTTTTCAGCATAGGGTTTCCGCCGCCAGAGAATTTACTTAGCATTTTTATTTAGGTTTTAGTCAGGATTAAAATGGTAAAGGTGCCTCTAAAAGTTCCCGAAAGATAAAAACTGCTATTTAGTCGGGCTAAGGTTTTTATACTGATCTATAGCCTCCTGGATTTTTTCAATCCGGTTAGCGGGACTCGGGTGAGTACTTAGAAATTCAGGCTGACTCTGGCCGCTACCGGACTGTTCGAGAATCTTCATGACACCAATCATTTCTTCTGGTTTGTAACCAGTTTCGGTCATAAAGCGAACGCCTAAATTATCTGCTTTTAGCTCTTGGTTTCTGCCATAGGACATGCTCACAAGATTAGCGATCATCTGTGCTGCCTGGGCAGTATTGTAGTCTCCTGATGCGATCACTGCAGCTCCTGTAAGACCTTGGGTGAGCTCCATCTGGGCAATACGTTCAGCCCCATGCCTGGCAACCACATGTCCTATTTCATGACCAAGAACCCCAGCGAGCTGATCCTGATTTTCAAGTTTATTGAACAAAGCCGCTGTGATAAAGACCTGTCCACCCGGCAACGCAAAAGCATTGATGGTCTCAGGATCTGCAAGCAAATGAAAATCATATTGATAAGGTGTGTTCTTTGCGCTACTGTTAGCAATCAGGCGCTGACCTACTTCTTTTACTAATTTTTGACCTTCAGGATCCGGATGAAGACCACCATATTGCTCTATCATAGAAGGGGTGCTCTCTAGTCCAATAGCTATTTCCTGATCAGGTGTGATCGTGATGTGCTGAGTATCACCGGTCACATCATTTACCTGCGAGGTTGAATAATATTTACAGACAGCAAACCCGGCCATCAACAGGCCAATGATCAGCCCTGCACCGATATTGTTTCTTCTGGATCCACCCGTCAGGACGCTTCTTCCACTGTTATAATTCTGATCTTGGTATGACATTCATTAGAGGCTTAGTGATTAATCAAATTAAGGTACTGAATCAAAAGAACATTTATTTTCGAAATATGTGTAGTGACGGATAAATTAAAATTCAGAAGTGAAATGAAAACGAATATCTGGAAATGTTTCCAATGCCATTTTTAAACCCCATGCTGATTCGGCCAGATAGACCGGTTTACGATCTTTATCCCAGGCTATATCTTTTGTTTTTCGTTTAATAAATGATTGAAGAGTTATACCCTCGTCTGCATCGATCCAGCATGCTTTATGTATACTCAGTGGTTCGTAATCACACTTTGCCCCATACTCATGTTCAAGCCTATATTGAATCACATCAAATTGAAGGGCACCTACTGTACCGATGATCTTATCATTGTTTAATTCTTTGACAAACATTTGTGCGACACCTTCATCCATCAGTTGATCCAGCCCTTTGTTCAATTGTTTCGTTTTCATCGGATCTTTATTGATGACCCTTCTGAACATCTCAGGGGAAAAACGCGGAATCCCTTTGAAGTGAAGTTTTTCACCTTCTGTCATTGAATCCCCGATATTGAAATTGCCGGAATCATAAAGGCCCACTATATCACCCGGCCATGCATCATCAATGACTTCTTTTCGTGAAGCCATGAATGAGGTCGGATTTGAAAATTTCATCATACGCTCCTGTCGAACATGGTAATAATTTGTATTCCGTTCGAAACGACCTGAACAAACCCGGAGAAATGCGATCCGATCTCTGTGACGTGGATCAATGTTGGCATGAATTTTAAATACAAATCCACTAAATGTGTTTTCTGTTGGTAATACCTTTCGCTCTTCAGTTTCCCGTGGAAGTGGCCCGGGTGCGATGTCGATAAAGCAATCGAGCAATTCTTTCACTCCGAAATTATTGATGGCGCTTCCGAAAAAAACAGGGCATACATCTCCGTTCAGATATTTTTCTCTATCGAAAGACGGATAGACAGCAGTAACAGTTTCTAATTCTGCCCTTAGCTCATCAGCCGGACGTTTGCCGACATGTTGATCAAGTGTAGGATCGTGTACATCTTTAATTTCAATGATATCTTCTTCTTCCTGTTTGCTGTGCGGACGGAATAGGACAAGCTTATGCTCATAGATATTGTAAACTCCTTTGAAACCCTGGCCCATTCCTATCGGCCAACTTAAAGGTGTAACATGGATCGCAAGTTTCTTTTCTATTTCATCGAGGAGATCAACTGCATCACGCCCTTCACGATCAAGTTTATTGATGAATACAATGATCGGTGTGCGTCGCATGCGGCATACTTCAACGAGCTTTTTTGTTTGTTCCTCAACACCTTTTGCTACGTCAATCACGACGATGACACTATCGACAGCCGTGAGTGTACGAAAAGTATCTTCTGCAAAATCTTTATGACCCGGAGTATCGAGGATATTGACCTGATGATCTCTGTAAGGGAATGCCATGACTGAAGTTGCTACTGAAATACCTCGCTGGCGTTCGATCTCCATGAAGTCAGAGGTGGCAGCTTTCTTTATTTTATTGGATTTGACGGCACCGGCTACCTGGATAGCGCCTCCAAACAGTAGTAATTTCTCTGTCAGGGTTGTTTTGCCTGCATCCGGGTGGGATACAATGCCGAATGTCTTACGTTTTTGAATTTCTTCAACTAAGCTCATAGGTATTCTGAATAGGGGCGCAAAGATAAATAAAGGCAATTGGCAAAAAGCAATTGGCAAAAACCAATTTACAAGTCCCCTTTTCAGGGGAGATAGGAGGAAAATAAAAAACCCGCTTCATCTTTTTGAAGCGGGCATCTGATCTGAGAAAGTATTTCGAAATCTGGTACTAGACGAAATCTTTTTTGTTATACGGAGCTTTCATTTTATCATTTCGGCATGTTTTGTAATTCCATGTCCAGCCGGAAGTAAGGATTTGGTCAGAATCGTCATCATGAGTGCCGGTATTCTCATTTTTTGATTTGTGTCCAAATTTATCTCCGAACTTTT
>JBATMM010000033.1:0-17530 GCA_049289835.1 Saprospiraceae bacterium
CAAAGGAACAGATGCCGGTATCAGCCGGATAAGTTTCTGGAAACATGACGTGGAACCTCAGATATTTAATGAAAGTGATCATGATGGAGAAGATCTTCATGAAATCCCGGACTGCCTTAAAGATTGCTCTCTTCAATTGAATGAATACTTCGAAGGAACGAGGAAAGAGTTTGACCTCAGGCTTGATTTCGGTGATGCACCTGAATTTCATAAAGAAGTCTGGAAAATGGTCAAATTGATTCCCTATGGTCGTACACGGACGTATGCAGACATCGCCGAAGTGATAGATCATCAACATGCTTACCGCGCTGTCGGACATGCCAATGGAATGAACCCTCTTCCTATTGTGATCCCATGTCACCGGGTCATCGGAAAAGATGGCAGCCTGACAGGTTATGCTTATGGACTCGAAATGAAAAGATGGCTACTTTCACACGAATCTCCCGGCCAGTACATGAAACAAGGTGACCTTGTTGATGTATTGGAAGCCGCACATTGAAAATAGTAATCAGTAATCAGCATTCAGTATCAGTAATTTTTCCTGGGGGCTATGCTCGTGAGGAGTCAGAACTGAGTCGTGAGAAAAATGAAATCTGTAATAACTTCATGT
Source organism: Saprospiraceae bacterium (assembly GCA_049289835.1). Taxonomy (GTDB): domain Bacteria; phylum Bacteroidota; class Bacteroidia; order Chitinophagales; family Saprospiraceae; genus Opimibacter. Next base: position 611 of record JBATMM010000033.1, read on the forward strand.
GTCCCTATCCGGTTTTATTTAATCCGCCTCTTAAAATGTTAATCGTAATTCGTCAATCGTAATTCCACAATTTAAAAATCGTCTTCTCTGACCTTACCTTCTTCTAATAATATTTTGATTGCTTCCAATATTGATGTCCAGCCACCGCCTTCAATAGTATCCGCATATCTTTTTTCACCATCTTCTACTTGTGAATAATCACCTTGTGAAATAGTGAGTTCAGTGGAACCGTTTTTTTCTTCCAACTTGTAAGTGACTGTCAGATAATTTTCAGGAATATCTGCAACAGCAGGATTGTTCGGATCAATTGTGGTATAGGATAAAAGTGTTTCGGGCTGAATATCCACGATGTTGCCTTTGACAAATACCATCTCCTGACCTTCATAACTTCCTTTCCAAAGCAATGGACTGCCAATCTTCCAGTCTGAAACGGTTTCACACCCGAACATATATTTTTTTGTTTGTTCAGGATTGATCAACGCATCCCAAACTCGTGAAACAGGTGCTTCAATAGTGATGCTGTCTTTAACGAATAGGTTTTTTTCCATTTTATGCAATGAATTTAATAAGGGATTTGAATGTAATTTTCCACGTGTAAAGATGTATTTTTTTAATAATAAAATGAAAGCTTAATCTGTTTGATTGCATTAATTTTGAAAGATATTATAGCAAGGTATTCAAATGAAAATAATAGACCAATATCATAAGTGGATTGAATGGAGTGATGAAGATCAAATCTATATCGGAAAATGTCCTGATTTAATCACAGGAATTCACGGAAACGATCCTATTAAATTGTATGAAGAATTAAATCTCGTTTTGGAAAATGTAATTCATCATTTTCAAACAGAGAAAAGAAAACTCCCAATTCCTATTGTACGACCTATGCAGGAAGTGCTTTAGATACCAGGATTTAGAAATCGGTATTCCAATTTTATTAAAAAGATAAGGCTTGTTTACACGAAAGATTTTTATTCGATCCCTTCAGGATCGAAAATTTGCTACACATCTTATACCCCGGGTTGCAACCCGGGGCTATTAATGTGAGATCCTTTCAGGATCAAAAAATCTATTGATATCGTATACCCACTGCTTTCTACTCATTGCTCTTTGCTCATTGCTCTTTGCTCATTGCTCATTGGCCATTGCTCTCTGCTCTCTGCTCTCTGCTCTCTGCTCTCTGCTCTCTGCTCCCTGCTCCCTGCTCCCTGCTAATTAAGCGCATCCGGCATCACGAGATTAAAAGAAGGTATATCCACATTGAACTGCTCACCGGTATCTGTCCTGATCATCGTATAAAAACCAGTCATCTTTCCAATAGGAAAAGCAAGTACACAAAAACTACTGTACGAATGCAAACCACCGGAATCTAACAGTGGTTGTTCGCCGACGACACCCTGACCATCAACAACTTTTTTTGTGCCGTCGGCCTCTGTGATATCCCAGTGCCTGGAGATAAGCTGGATAGGATATTCATTGTAGTTTTTGATGTGTATCGTATACACATGCAGATACTGAGACCTGTGTGGAAACGAATGACCGGGCTGGAAAGTACTCTCCACACCGATACGAACTCCATTGGTGGTCAATGCGTGCATGATCGCTAAAATAAAAATTTTTGAACAATCTCGTCTGCTTCTTTCAGCGCATCTGCAAGCACATCATTGACGATGACGACATCAAAATGAGATTCATAGGTTAATTCCTCTCTTGCTTTTGTCAATCTTTTTTTCAGGCTCTCTTCACTTTCATTCCCGCGTAGACGAAGTCTTTTTTCAAGAGCCTCCATGGAGGGAACTTTGATAAAAACAGTTAATGTTTCCTTCGGATAAAGTTGTTTGATGCTCATCGCCCCCTTTACATCCACATCGAAGACCACATTTCTACCCAAGGCTGTAAGTCTCTCTATTTCCGATTTCAATGTCCCGTAAAACTGTCCCTCGTATACTTCCTCCCATTCTGCAAAAGCATCAAGAGAAATCCAGAGTTTGAATGTCTCTACAGAGAGATAATAATAATCCTTGCCGTGGATTTCATGAGGTCTTTTTGGTCGTGTTGTGGCGGAAACTGAAAAGCCTGTATTCTCAAACGTAGAAAGAACATGGCGAACGATTGTTGTCTTTCCTGAACCACTGGGTGCTGTAAAAACGAGGAGCTTGCCAGGCAATGTCATACAATATTCGCCAGTTGCTCCTTAATTTTTTCCAATTCGTTTTTCATCCCGACGACGAGATGCTGCAATGGACTCCATTGTGCTTTGGCGCCCAGGGTATTGATTTCACGGCCTAATTCCTGGGCTATAAAATTGAGCTGCTTGGACTTCATCTCCATATCTCCTGAGAGGGTTTCGAGGAAAAACTTGCAATGCTGCTGGAGCCTCACTTTTTCTTCATTGATATCCAGCCTATCGAGGAAATAAATTAACTCCTGCTCGAAACGGTTGGAATCAATCTGATCACCATTGAGATATTCATCCAGCTTTTGCTTCATTCGGGTACGCACAAAAGCGAGCCTTTCCTTATCATGGGCTTCAATGCTATTGCACATATCATGTATGGCAGTGGCCGATTGAAGGAGATCATTATATTGACTCTGGCCTTCGTGCGTCCTGAATTCTATGAGGTGGTCAATGGATTCATTTACGGCCTCCAGGATTTTATTCCAGAGCGTATTGTCGATCACGGAGTTGTTGACTGACCGGAGGATGTTTGGCAGTTTGAGGACTTCATGTAGGATCTGATCCGGGCCTACACCAAGACTGGTGGCAATCTCATTGAGCTGATTGAAGTGTTTACGGATGAGAGCTCTGTCATAATCCAGGTCATCGAGAGCCAGGTCACCTTCAAAACTTATGGCCATTTCTATTTTCCCCCTCTGGGTCCGTTGAAGGACAAGATTACGCAAATCGATCTCCTTTTCACCAAGACTGACTGGCAGCTTAATCCGCAGATCCGTGACCTTGGAGTTCAGAGACCGGATCTCTGCCAGCACCTTCATGTCATTGTAATCTGCACTTCCCCGACCATAACCGGTCATTGATTGTATCATATGTGCGAAGATAAATTTAAAAGGTGAAGGCAAGGGAAAGGCGAAGGAGAAGGCTGAGGCGAAGGAGTAGGCTGAGGTTATTTCTAAGTGCATGAGAATTATAAAAAATGGTTAACCTGAATGTATCAGGAACATGATCTCTTCCGACTATTTCCTTCGCCTTCGCTCTATTTCCTACACTTCCAGATAGTTACATTGATATGAGCAAAATAAAAATATGTAACCCTATGATTCAAAATCAAAACATATTGTCGAACTTTGCCCTCCCGATTAGCCTTGAATATGGCATAACTTACTATAAATCAGAGTAATGAGAAAAGCAGATTTGGTTAACACCATAGCGGAAAAAACAGGCGTACCCAAAGTGGACGTCCTTGTGACGATGGAAACTTTTTTTTCCGAAATTAAAATTTCATTATCTAAGGGAGAGAATGTTTATATCCGTGGCTTTGGATCCTTTATTACCAAAAGAAGGGCTAAAAAGGTTGGAAGACACATCAAAAACAATGTTTCCATTGAGATCCCGGCCCATTATATACCCTCCTTTAAACCCGCCAAAATATTTGTGGATGAGGTAAAGGACGGTGTAAAGCCTGAAATAGAATAAGTGAAAAATAAGGAACAGGCCTTCTATATCATTGGCGCAATAGTATTATTAGCCATATTGTATTGGGGGTTTGATACAAAACCATCAAGTCAGAAAGCCCTCGAAAAGTCGAGAGCATTAACAGGAGAGGTATTTGACCTCAACTCTTTGAAAGAAGATGCCAAAAAAGGCCTGTCTAAAGAAGATCTTGAATTTGTCGAAGCACTTGAGTCTCAGGTTCAATATGCCTCAGATGATTCGACGAAAGTTGAGATACTCAAACAGATATCAGCCAATTGGTTTAAGATGGGGAAACCTATACTGGCAGGAATTTATGCTAAAGAAATAGCGGACAAAGTTCAGTCTGCTCAGAGTTATGGAATGGCGGGAACGACTTTTGCAGCAGCCCTGAAACAATCCGATCTGTCTGAAAAGGACCGGACATTAGCAAGAGATCAGGCCGTTGACGCATTTGAGCACGCTATCTCACTTGATCCAAAGGCTGTTGATTACAGAGTAAATCAGGCACTTTGTTACATCGAAATACCTGATGCTACTCAGCCAATGAAAGGAGTACAGATGCTTGCAGGATTAGCTACCAATTATCCTGAATCATCCTTGCCTTTTTATCAATTGGCAAGACTGGCGGTACAAACGGGACAATATGACAGAGCAGAAGGGCGTATCGAGCAGGCTCTTAATTTGGCTCCGGATGATCCTAAAATAGCCTGTTTGGCCATTGACATTTATAAAGCGGTAAATAAACCGGAAAAGGCTGAAGCATTAGCCGGGATATGTGCCAAATCGAAGTAGACATAATTTATTATACTATATTAATTTCAAGACTATGCCTTGCGGTAAGAAAAGGAAAAGACATAAAATCGCTACACATAAGCGAAAAAAACGTCTGAGAAAAAACAGACACAAAAAAAAGAATAGATAAGCATTTTTTTTAACCGGCATCAAAGCAGTCCGATGTCTACGATATTAACGTTCTGATATGAAGAACGCCACCGGAAATCGCTGAGTCAAAAAAAATGCCCTCTGTTTAATCCTGATCACTCAGGATTTTATACTCAGCTTCCGGTGTATCATCGCTGCATTAAGATCGATATACCCTATTGCCGTCAATCAATGCCTGATCCTCTGCTTAAGGTGGATGCGAACAGAAAGTTGTGTTGATTTCACTTAAGAGGACTTACGACTGCTGTGTATGCCAAGCGCATATAGGGTATTTTTATGGACAAAGAATTAATCGTCCAGGGTTCGCCTACTCGAGTTGAAATAGCTCTGGTAGAAGATCAAAAACTGGTTGAGTTACATCAACAAAAGACGAAGACCAACTTCTCAGTTGGTGATATTTTTCTTGGAAAGATCAAGAAATTAATGCCAAGCCTCAACGCTTCGTTTGTGGATATCGGGCACCGCAAAGATGCATTTCTCCACTATACCGACATGGGGCCAAAGCTTCGCACGGTCATGAAGTTTACGGAGGATAGCATCCAGGGCAAACAACAAACTTCCTTACTGGACAATTTTGAATTCGAACCCGAAATCATCAAAACCGGCAAGGTCGACCAGGTCCTCAAAAAGAATGAGAACATTCTTATTCAAATCCTGAAGGAACCCATTTCAACCAAAGGTCCGCGATTGAGTTGTGAGATCACAATCCCCGGAAGATTTATTGTACTCACTCCTTTCAGCAACACCATAGCAGTTTCCAAAAAAGTAAGTAGTCAGGAAGAAAGAAAGAGATTACAACTCCTGGTTGAATCGATTCGCCCAAAGAATTTTGGAATCATCGTGCGGACAGCTGCAGAAGGTAAAAAAGTAGCTGATCTCCATGAAGAGCTGAAAGAGCTTCTTGATAAATGGAGCCAGATTCACAAACAACTTTACAAGAGACAACTACCGGCCAAGCTATTGAGCGAATTAGATAAGACAAGTTCTATCCTGAGAGATATGCTCAATGATGATTTCACTAACATCATCGTCAACGACAAGGAGATATACGATAACATCCATGATTACCTGGACAATATTGCACCTGCGAAGAAGGATATTATCTCACTTTACAAGGGTAAAAAACCAGTCTTTGATACGTATGGTGTCAATAGACAGATCAAATCTTCTTTTGGTAAAACAGCTACTCTTCCAAGTGGGGCTTATCTCGTCATCGAGTCTACTGAAGCCATGCACGTCATCGATGTCAATTCAGGTCCAAAAATGCAACGCAAGGACCAGGAAAGCAGCGCCGTCGCCGTCAACCTTGAAGCTGCAGATGAAATAGCACGCCAGCTCCGCCTCAGAGATATCGGTGGTCTTATCGTCATCGACTTCATCGATATGCGCAGTCCTGAAAATAAAGCAGAACTGATCAAACAAATGAAGGAGGCGATGAAGCGTGATACAGCTCAACACACGATACTTCCACTCAGTAAATTTGGACTCATGCAGATCACACGTCAGCGTGTGCGTCCTGAAGTGAAAATCGATACTACCGAAGTATGTTACACATGCCAGGGAACGGGGAAGGTAAATCCATCCATTCTGATCACAGATGACCTCGTACGTGATCTGGAATATATCCAGCAAAGCAGAGCGAAGACTTTTGTGCGTGTAGAAGTGCATCCCTATATCAATGCTTTTCTTAAACAAGGATTTCCAAACTTCCAACACAAGTGGTGGTGGAAACATCAACGATGGATCCGAATCTCTGCAAATTCAGAATTCAGCCTTCATGAGTATAAGTTCTATGATAAGAACAATGATGAAATAAGACTTTACTAATAACGAATAACGATTTACGAGTTTATTTTATCGTTCCCTTCGACTCAATGATCAAAATAAAGAGCTACCGACATATTCGTTACTCGTTACTCGTTACTCGCTATTTCGGTATTCGCTATTCGTTACTCGTTATTCGTTACTCACTATGAAGGACATCACTACTGAAGAAGATATCAAACAGTTGATCGATGCATTCTATTCGCTTGTCAGGCAAGATGATGTGATCGGTTATATCTTCAATGAAGTCGCACATGTAGATTGGGATCATCATCTTCCGAGAATGTATGCGTTCTGGGAATTTTTATTGCTGGGTAAGGATACATATCGGGGAAATCCTTTTGAGGCGCATAAAAAACTCAATGAAAAAGTCAAACTAAAACAAGGACATTTCGATCGTTGGGTCCAGCTTTTCACTCAATCTGTTGATACACAATTTGCAGGATTGAATGCAGAAGAAGCAAAAAATAAAGCAAAGCTTATCGCGATGACATGGATACCAAAATTTTCAGATTGACCATTTCTGTTTCATCTCTGGAAAGAACCGGCTCATCATCATTTATCGTTCTTTTTACAATACGGATGCAATACGGAGTTATTAAAAATCATTTACTTTAGACGTATCGAATAGACTACAAGTGAAAATATTTTTTCCTGTGCTTAACTGGGGTCTTGGCCATGCCAGCCGATCTCTGCCTCTGATCAAAAAATACATGTCTGCTGGACATGAAGTGTTATGCGCTTCTGACGGCGAGGCACTGTCGATGTTGAGAAGAGAACTACCGGATCAATTGGTTTTGCAGTTACCAGGCTATGAGATTTTTTATGGTAGCCGTTACATGCCTTTCAACATGTTGAAGCACGGTCGGGGTATGCTTAAAGCCATGAAAGCTGAGCATGAACTGACGAAAGTGATTGTTGCACGGCATGGCATAGATTGCATCATTTCAGATAACAGATATGGTTGCTATCATGCAGACATTCCTTCTGCATTGATTACACATCAGCTTCAGGTCTTTACAGGTCAGAAATTACTTGACGTTTATATTCGGAGACAAATAAGATCATGGTGTAAAAATTTTTCAGAAATATGGATCCCTGATCAGTCACCGCCTGATAACATTACAGGTGATCTGTCCGGGCTGAATACAGAACCTATTCCGAAATATTACCTGGGCGTCGTATCTGAATTAACATGTGTTCCTAATGCCGGCAAATACAAAGCTGTGGCGGTGATTTCCGGACCGGAACCGGCGAGAACAAATTTTGAACAACTTGTCATTAAGCAGCTATCTGCTTTGAAAGGGAATTATGCAGTCGTCTGTGGTAAACCAGGTGAGAATGAAAAAATACATGAAGAGAAAAATTTAACCATCATACCCTATCTGTCAAGAATGGAATTATCTGCTCTTTTGAATCAGACGACAATTGTCATTTCAAGAGGAGGGTATACTACATTGATGGATCTTGCAAAGACGGGACACAAAGCAATCGTTTGCCCTACCCCGGGCCAGTACGAGCAAATTTATCTTGCAGACAGGCTTGCCAATCTTGGGCAATGTATCTACAGGCGTCAGGAGAACTTAAATTTAAGCCAGGCATTGAATGATGTAAATACTATTCATACCATCGGACAAAATACCGCAGCCCGATACGAAGATTGCATGGAAAGATTAATGCACCTTTCTGGTCGGCCTCAACAGGAGGAGGCTATTGTCGCTATCGCAAGCTGATTTAGCTTTTATCAGATTTGATTTGCGATGCAGTGGCATTTACAATTTCCATAGCACGTTTAAGTCCAATGCTTACAAAAGATTTGATGCCTTCAGTCCCGGATTCAAGCAATTGTGGTAAGATTTTGAGTTCTTCAGGTGTCCATTTTCCAAGAACATAATTGATCTGACCTCCGATCGGAAAATTGCGACCGATACCAATTCTCAATCTTGGATAATCCGAAGTACTCAATTGCTCCTGGATATCTTTCAGTCCGTTGTGGCCTCCATCTGTCCCTTTTCCTCTCAGCCGGATAATACCAAGATCAAGTTGTAATTCATCCACGATCACCAAAAGATTTTCGATAGGGATTTTTTCTTTTTGTAACCAGTAGGAAACTGATTTCCCACTCAGATTCATATAGGTGTTAGGTTTCAAAAGAATCAGTGTACGTCCTTTGAACTTGACTTCACACACACTTCCTAAATGAGCTGATTTCCATGTAGCGTTGAGTGAAGATGCCAGGTTGTCAACTACCTGAAATCCTACATTGTGACGTGTTGTAGCATATTCATCACCAATATTTCCTAAACCTGCAATCAGATATTTCATGTAGACGGCAAAGATAATGAGCGAAGAGCAAAGGGCAATAGGCAAAAAAACAATAGGCAATAGGCAAAAAAAACAAAAGGCAAAAAGCAATAGAATTAAAACGGTTTGCTAAAACCAAACAACAGTGATCCTGAAGGGATCAGACATTATTAGCCATGGGTGAAACCCATGAAACAAAATGCAATTGGCAAAAAATAATTTATCAATCCGAAAGCCCTATTCTCCTGACCAAATCTTCAAATCTTGGATCACTTCGGATAGAGTCAAATTTTGGGTCCACTTTTAAACTGCATAAAGATTCTTCGTGTCTCTTAAAACTTAACTCAAGCCATTCGAAAGCTGAATCGTTTTCACCAAGAGCAGCATACACCATGCTCATACCGCGATAATCGTTACCGGTGAGTTGATATGTTTTTCCAATTTCAGAAATTATTTTTCGTGCTTCATCTTTTTGTCCGGCTGCAGCATAGATCTGAGCAAGAGCTACATTAGTTTTGGCTTTATTACTGGTAAGATTTCCCCAGATTTTGTTTTCTTCGATTGACCTTTCAAAATTTCCAAGGCCCTGATAACTCATGGAGAGAAGACGATGTGCCGAAATAAAAAGCGGATCGAGTTCAAGACTCATCAGGGCACTTTCGATAGCTTTGTCATATTGTCGTGTATAGTAAAAAATGATTCCCTGATCTTTCAGGATTGCCTGCGAAACAGGATCTAATTCTACTGCAATGGCCATCTCCTGTAATGCTTCTTCGGATTTTCCTGTATACAGCAGCCATTCTGCATACCAATGCCTGCCCGTGGCATAATTGGGGTTCAATTCTAAACCGATCCTGTACTCTTTTCCTGCATTAACCCAGTCCCATTCATTGAGCATGATCAATGCTGCACGAGAGACATGTGCTTCAGCCAGATGGTTGTCTATTTCCATAGCTCTGGTGACAGCGGCCATAGCTTTAGGATACAATTCTCTTCGTGAAAGATTGGTGAATTCACCTAAGAGATTATAAGTATCTGCGAGACCGGCCCACGCCAAAGCAAAATCAGGATCTTTTTGAATGGCTTTTTCAAAATAAAGCACAGCTGCTTTGAGGCCTTCTTCATTTCTTTTATTCCAGAAAAAACGACCCTGCAGGTAAAGTTGATAAGCTTCGGAATTTTCAGTGTATCGTTTGAGTAAAATATCTTTTTCACCTGCAGTCAAATGAATACGTAATGCCTCAACAATTTTTGAAGAAACTTTTTCCTGGATATCAAATATATCATCCATTGTACCGGAATACGTATTGGCCCATAAGTGGACATCACGGGACGCATCAATAAACTGTGCAGTAATCCTCAGATTTCCACCATGTTTTCTTACACTGCCTTCCAGAATATATGTTGCTTTCGTTTCTTCCCAGATCGTCTTCATATCCTTGTCCGTTCCTTTATACTTCATTGAGGTTGTCCTGGAAATGATTTTAATTTCTTTCAACTTCAGGAGATTGGAGATCAGTTCTTCGGTGAGTCCGTCGCTGAAATATTCCTGCTCCGGATCATTGCTCATATTGACAAAAGGCAAAACGAGGATGCAACAAGGCTGAGCTTTTTCGCCTTTGCCATCCAGATTTGATTTGTCAGGAACAATTAAACCGACATTGGCGATGGCAAAAATTTCAATCTGGTCTTTTACATTTTTGAGAATATATTTTCCTAAAGATATAGTTTGAATGTCCTTTCTGTTTTTGATGTCATCTTGCACTTTACCTGAAATAAAGATGCTACCAGCTATGGCCAGGGTCTCCATTCTCGATGCGATATTTACACCATCTCCATAGATGGATTCACCTTCGATAATCACATCACCTGTATGAATACCAATGCGAAGCGGAACTACAGGTGCTGATTGCATATCCAGTTGTATAGCGATGGCAGCTTTGACACCTTCCAGTGTGCTTGAAAAACTACAAAGTGCTCCATCTCCCCTGAACTCAAGTATGCGTCCTTTATGCCTGGTGACTTCTTCTTCAAGCTTTGTCCTCAACTTTTGCAGAAGCTGCAATGCCAATGACTCATCTTCCTGCATCAGCCCGGTGTATCCGGAGATGTCAGCAAACATGATCGCAGCGAGCTGGCGGGTGGAGGGCATTTAATTAAGTTTTCGCCCAAAGATATGAATTGGCAAATGATGCAATTTCTGAAACGATAGAAGCTAATGAATGTCCACAGTTAAACCATAGAGCTAATAATTAGTTCAGATAAAAAATTAATAGCCATCCTAATCCAATTCAGGGTTTTTTTGTGATTTGACCTAGTTCGTTTTGTAATTGCAGATTTTGTTGTTGCAATAATTCCACATTTTTGTTCAGGTCCTGTATCATTTGTTGCTGTTCCTGCACGGCTTTGATCAGTGGCATCACGAATTCGGCATATCGCAATGCATATGGATCGTTTTCATTCTTTGGACCATCTACTCCGCTGAAGTTAAAATCAAGATCTTTTGCTGCTTTCTCTACTTCCTGTGCGATCAGTCCTGTATATCGTATAGATTCTTTATCAAGTCGGGCCTGGATTTCAGATCCTGATGATTGAACTGGCATTCCGGTAGAATGATCAATCCTGTATTCACCGGTTTTTAGGAATTTATTCAACCCGTCCACATCCAGAGTATAGGTAACAGGCCGGAGCTTCATGATAAAATTAATGCCGGGAATATTTTCAGTTATATTTTTTTTGAAACGGGCATCAGAAAAATTACTCCATCCCACTATTCCTCCAATAGAGGTAATATAAGCATCACCTATTCGTACTTCATTGGACGCAGATGGTGTTGCACCATATCCTAATGCACTGGTGTTATTATATGTAGCCATAACTGGTCCGGATTGACTTCCGACAGCAGTATTTTTATCACCATTGGTATTATTGTCAAGCGCATTTGAGCCCAATGCTACATTGTCGTTTCCTAAATAATTATTATCTAAAGAATATGATCCAAGTGCTACATTATATTCGCCGTCGAGATTTGATTCCATACTGTTAAAGCCAATGGATACATTATGGGCTCCATCGGAATTGTTATGAAGAGCATTTATACCGATAGCTATATCGCGATAATCAGTTCCGTAATATCCCGCTTCCTCACCAATGTTAATTCCACCGCCTCCATAAAAACCTGCACTTGAACCAATGTAGATACCGCCAATAGCCGCATCATGCCCTGCACTATAGCCCAGAGCGATATTGTTATCGCTTGACGCACTATACAAGGATTCTCTACCGATGCCAATATTATATGATCTAGACAGATCGTAACCGGCGTTTTTCCCAATATAAATATTTTCTTCCCCAGTGCCGTTACCAAATCCGGAATCTCGGCCTAACATTATGTTATCACTTCCCGTATAGGAAAAAATTCCGGCTTGCCTCCCAATAAATATATTGTTATTTCCATAAGCGGATGCGCCCCCGGCGTAATAGCCTACAGCCACATTATCCATACCCCCATTCATACCAGTTAGAGCATAACTACCTATGGCTATATTTTCATCGCCAGAGGAATTCGAGTAAAGTGATTTATATCCAATGCCTGTGTTAGAACTCCCTGTGGCATTAAAGAAGAGTGACTGGTATCCCATACTTGTGTTATAATCCCCTGTGATATTATGGTTGAGTGACTGGCACCCAATCCCCGTATTATCTTTTCCTTCGGTTGAATTATAAAGAGATTTATAACCAAGTGCGGTATTTTCATATCCTTTGGTATTGCTATATAAGGATTTCGATCCTACAGCTGTATTGCCCGTTGCCTCAATATTGATAAATACTCCAACTCCATTATTAAATAAAGCACTATCACCTACGGCTACAAGATTGCTCCTGTCCGTATTCAGATAGAGTGCGTCAAAGCCCATCGCGACATTTGAGTTTCCTGTTGTATTATTACGAAGACTGGAATTACCAACTGAAGAATTTCTGCTTCCAGTTGTATTTGTATTTAAAGCATTCACCCCAAGTGCTACATTCTGTGCACCAGTGGTATTTGAATAAAGGGTTGTTTTACCCACACCTGTATTAGAGTTGCCAGTGGAATTCAAATAGAGGGATTGAAAGCCCACAGCAGTGTTATTGATAGCTGTAGTGACTGAAAATAAAGCCTTGGAACCAATCGCTGTTTGCTGCCCGGCCGAACCAACGTAATTCAGCATAGCCGAATCACCAATGGCTACTGAATTACTTCCTGCCTGATTTTGTGAAAGTGTATTGACCCCAATAGCTACATTGCTATAACCTGTAGAATTGGCATAAAGGGCATTGCTTCCCATCGCTGTATTCGTGGCTCCTGTTGTATTTGAAAACAAGGAAAATGCACCATATGCTGCATTGTTTGATGCAACGCTGTTAGAGTAAAGTGATCTATACCCATAGGCAACATTGCTCGATCCGGTATTATTACCGCGCAAAGCCTCACTACCTGTCACGGTGTTGTTAACCCCTGTGGTATTGGAAAAGAGAGCTCTCAAACCTACAACCGTGTTTGAACTCCCTGTGGTATTGAAAAATCCAGCTTCAAATCCAATAAAATTGTTGGCATTTCCTGTGCTGGTATTATAGCCCGCTTTTGAGCCCAATGCAGTATTCGCCAGGCCTCCATGATTATTCAACAGTGCAGAGTCTCCTACTGCGACGAGATAACTGCCGGTCTCATTTTGTGACAGTGTATTAAACCCAATAGCGACATTGTTGTAGCCAGTGCTATTATTGTACAATGCATTACTACCTATCGCGGTATTTCCTGATGCTGTTGTTGTCTGGTTTAATGCATAGTCGCCGAATGCCGCATTATATTTTCCGGTTGTGTTGGAAGCTGAACTGTAATAACCATAACCTGTATTATTGTTGCCTGTTGTATTTGCCAATAAGCTAAAAAAACCAAAGGCTGTATTATTGTTGCCGGTAGTATTTGATGCAGAGCTTAAATAGCCATATGCCGAATTATTGCTGCCTGTGGTATTGTTTTCACCTGAAAGGAATCCATAAAAACTGTTGAAAGAACCTGATGTATTAGCATATCCGGATTTAAATCCAAGAGCTGTATTAAAAATACCGGCAGTATTGCTGTACAGCGCTGAATCACCTACGGCGATAGTCTTACCTGTCGTTGTCGTATTTAATAATGCGGCATTACCAATAGCAATATTATGATTGGCAGTTGTACTATACAGCAAAGCATCATTTCCAAGAGCAGTATTATAATTCCCTGTGCTATTGCGCAAAGCTGAATATCCGAATGCTGAATTCCCGTTACCAATAGCATTAATGAGCAATGATTCGCTACCTGATGCGGTATTCTCGTCTCCGGTAGTATTGAAATAGCCGGAAACCGAACCAAAGAAGCTATTAGAATTTCCACTGGTGGTGCTGAATCCTGCTTTTGATCCTACAGCGGTGTTAAATCCGGTACCTGAATCATTGTTATATAAAGCCGAATCACCTACAGCTACGAGATTATTACCTGTCAGATTCTGTCGAAGTGCCCTGATACCTATTGCTACATTGCTGTGGCCGGTAGTGTTTTTAAATAATGCCTCTAATCCTACTGCCGTATTATTAGATCCACTGGTTGTTGCATTGCCTGCAAATCTTCCAAAGAAACTATTACTCACTCCTGATGAAATATTTGCACCCGAACCAACACCGAGGAAAGTAGTATTAGTGGTCTGATCTAATCTGCCTGCAATCACATTATTTACTTTAAAAACTAATGGCTGGCTGTCCGTTGTACCTATAAAATGTGTGCCTGATGTGGTGCCCGCATTTCCACCAGTGCTCCAGTAATTTAGATTAGTGCTGCCCGAGACAAGCAGCTTTACCCATCCACTTCCTGACCAGGCGTAGTATCCTGCTCCGTTACCACCGGTGATGGATAAGTTTGTATTGAAAACCAACAGTGATATGGCAGGGGATGGAATGGTGACAACATCTGTAATACTGATGAGGCTGACCCTTGGGATCAATAATCCTTTGGTGCTGCTTTTAATGTCCAGCATTGCACTGGCATCGGGTGATGAGCCATCTGCATTGACAGCTACGCCCTGAGCCTTCAAACTCAGGACTTGTATGCATATCAACGTCAGAAGCAAAAAATATCTGAGGGAATTGTTGGTTTTCATGGTTAATAGGTTTTAAAAGGCAGACTAATCCTTCCTAAAGATATTGGGAAAACAAAAGAGCTTATTCACCCAATAGGATGAAATTGAAATGTTCTTATCTACTACTCTACGCCTTAATGCATTGGTTGACCCTGAAAATGCTTCGACCTGCAAGTCCTCCTGTTTGGGCACGGTCCAAGGGGAATGTTTAGTTCAATTTTTCTCTATGCTCTATGCTCCATGCTCTATGCTCGTTATCTTTGGCCATATGAGTACATACACGACTACTGTTTTCCCACGCCCTGTTGAAGGAGACTGTGCAGCATATTATTTCCGATATATCAATTTAGTACCTGAGGTTGATATCCTGACTCTATTGCATACACAACGGGACTGGTTTGGAGATTGGATTGAGAGCCTCACTGAGGATCAATTACTTCACCGCTATGAACCCGGCAAATGGTCACTCGCCGAAATGATCGGTCATGTGCTGGATACAGAGCGCGTTTTTTCTTATAGGATGATGTCGATCAGCCGTAATGAGAAAAAATCTCTTCCCGGGTTTGAGCAGGATGATTATGTACGCGATGGTGATTTCAATGCAGTATCTGCTGAGGATCTTGCGAATGAATGGAAGGCTATTCGATTGTCTACACTCTACCTTGCACGGAATATGAATGGTGATATGGCTTCGCGTATGGGTACTGCTAATGATATTTCTGTAAAAGCATCAGCATTTCCATATATCATGGCGGGACACGTCATCCATCATTATCGTGTGGCGCAGGAGAAATATCTGCTCACTTCTTAAGCGATAGCATGTTACAGGTCACGGACACCCGGCGTTTTTTGTCAAAGGTGACTTTCTCAAAAATCATAAATGCGGCTTCGGTATGGACATCATTTCAATTGACCAATTGGACGGGTAAAGCCATACAATGGGGCAGGCCGATGACTATTTCAATCGAACCCACCACTGCATGCAATTTACGTTGTCCTGAATGTCCGAGCGGATTGCGATCATTTACAAGAGAGACCGGAAATATGAAAGAAGATTTTTTCCGGAAGCTTATTGATGATATGCACCGGCAATTGCTATGGCTTATTTTTTATTTCCAGGGCGAACCTTATATCAATCCAAAATTTTTGGATATGGTGAAGTATGCTCATCAACATGGTATCTATACGATCACATCTACAAATGGTCACTTTCTTCATCCTGAAAATGCTAAACGCACTGTTGAATCAGGACTCGACCGGATCCTGATTTCGATCGATGGTTCAACACAGGAAGTGTATGAGCAATACAGAAAGGAAGGACATCTTGAGACTGTGCTTCAGGGAGCACGAAATCTTGTGCTGGCAAAAAAAGATGCAGGTTCAACTACCCCGCACATCGTTTTTCAGATGCTGGTGGTAAAACCTAACGAACATCAGATTGATGAAGTGCGGAAACTGGCTAAGGAAATCGGAGTGGATGAACTAAAATTAAAGACTGCCCAAATTTATAATTATGAAAATGGTAGTGATCTTATTCCGGATCAACAAAAATACAGTCGCTATTATCAGGAAAAATCAGGCACCTGGAAGGTTAAAAATAAATTGCTCAATCAATGCTGGAAATTGTGGCACGCATGCGTGATCACATGGGATGGGGTAGTTGTTCCGTGTTGTTTTGATAAAGATGCTGTGCATAAACTTGGAGATCTTAAAAAACTTTCCTTTAAAGAAATATGGCATGGCCCGGCCTATAAAAATTTTAGGAATCAACTGTTAGACGGGCGTGACAAGATTGATATCTGTACAAATTGTACGGAAGGGTGTAAAGTTTGGGCATAATGCTTCGACCTGCCTAACTCATCCTTGTGCTATGGTTCGACCTGCTTTCCTCTTCCTCGGGCTACAGCTCACCAACCGCAGCTCAGCAACCAGGCAGAAAAGGTAAAGAGGCGGAAGGAGCGGAAGAGCGGAAATAATCATGACAAATCATGATGATCATGATAATCTGTGTTCTATTTTATTTTCGTAATGACGTATTTA
>JBATMM010000034.1:0-14148 GCA_049289835.1 Saprospiraceae bacterium
AGCACCATTCGCGAAGAATGTTGTAAGCGGTAATATCACCCCTCCATTGACTCCTATCGGTGCCGCATGTAAATGTGCAGCCGTAAGATCACCGGTCAATCCATCTGTGGCTATCGAAAGATTGAGATTAGAGTGAAGCCTGTCGATAGAAGCAAGACCTGATCCTTGTGCATTTGGCGCATTGATCGGTGCCACCTCCTGATTGGTACACATATCAAAACCATATCCATCACGAGCGAGTCTGAACAATTGTCCTCTCAACTCTCCTCCGGGAAAGGCAGCGGTATGTGCATTAATATATATCTCACCTTTGAGTAATGAACTCACTACATCTGCTGAGATAGGTCCTGTGAAATCAAGCGCATTATTATTAAGGTCTGGAGAAAAATTAAGTACTACACCGCCATTTGAACCTAATGCTGCACGATGAAAATGTGAAGCTCCTATCGGACCTGACACAGCATCCGTAGTCATCCATACATTGACAAATGAAAGATCTGGTGAAACTGTCGCCACGGCTAAACCACTTGCTGAAGTTGTTGCAAAAGGACTTTCCTGCAACCCTGACATCCAACCGTCAAATGTCAATCCATTTTGACGCACTAGCTGACCTCTGATTTCTCCATCAGGATTATCTGTGGTATGCATATTTACATAAACAGCACCTGTAGCAATATCAAAAATATCCTGAAGCGTAAGATCAACTGTTCCGTGAATACGATTACCATCAATCAGATCAGTAAGGTTAACTATAACATCACCGTTTTCACCTGGCAAACCTACGTGCAAATGAGCAGCAGTAATATCACTTGATAAATTAGTCAACTGTACATTCACATCAAGCGTAGTTTGTCCTATCGTATAATGAAAAGCACCTAATCCTCTGCCATCTGATGTATTTACCGGATTCTCCTGGAGTCCATTAAGGTTAGCAACAAACGTCACATCCTGTTCTGCGGAAATTTGTCCACGGATCTCACCACCCGGATGAGCAGCAGTATGTATATTAATATAATAGCTCCCATCTACAAATTTGCCGAATTGCTCTTGAGTGATACCCGGTATTTCCATTTGAATTCGGTTACCTACTAATGCCAACGGAAATATTACCGGACCATTTACACCTATGATCCCATCATGGATGTGAGCCGCAGTCGGAGGTCCTGATAATCCATGAACAGTGACATTGACATACGCTGTCGATTTGTCTTCATCAAAATAAAAAGTCGCTAATCCAAGCCCGTCAGTCGTGGCTGGTGGATTCTCACTAACTCCTTTCAATTGAGCAGAAAACATCAGATCATCTTTAAATTTTGGATCGAAAGGCAGGTCAGTGAAAAGAGAACTTGTGTGAATCAGGTTTCCACGGATCTCACCACCAGGAAACATGCTGGAATGAATATTAGCATAGACTTCACCATCTTCAAAGTATTTTGCATAAACGCCATTAAATGTTTGTGAGCTTTGCTGATCCCAATATCCATCAGCCGCTCCAAAATTGTTATAAAATGGAGATAACGTAAAAATAACCGGACCTGCCTTTCCGGGTTCTTCATAGTGAAAATGGGATGCAGAAAATGTTCCCTGCAATCCACTAAGCACTATTGAAAAATGAACGTTGGTTTCATCTCTGTCGATTGAGGCTATGCCGGCACCTACTGCGGTGCTACTATTTGGCGGAACTTCCTGCCCGCCATTTATATCAAATACATAAGGCTCACGTGCAAATTTGTAAATCTGTCCTCTCACCTCACCACCAGGATGAGCAGCCGTATGAATATTCATATACAGGCCACCTTCAAGCATTTTATTTAGCAGGTCAATTGTGAGTGGTTGCGATCCGGTAATAATATTTCCACTGATATCACTTGTCAGGGGTATTACGACGCCACCATTTGTACCTGGCGCACCGGAATGAAAATGTGCAGCCGTTGCAGGGCCTGATAAACTATCAAACACAACAAAGTATTCTACTTCAGAAAGATCAGGTCGTACAGTCGCTATAGCAAGAGCTTTTCCTTGCGTATTGACAGCAGGGTTTTCCTGCGTGCCATCAAAACTTGCATCAAATGTGAGTCCTTCCTGCAACAAAAGCTGACCCCGGATTTCTCCATCCGGATTATTGACGGTATGAATATTGACATATAGATCACCTGACAATAATGCATCCAGAAACCCTGTAGCATCTCCGGAACCACTCAATACATTACCGACGATTAACGATGTCATATCAAAAATGACACCCCCGTTACTGCCAATCGCCCCCTCGTGAATATGTGCACCGGTGACAGGGCTTGTCAATCCTTCGAAGATCATTTTAAAATCAACTTTATTGCCATCAGCAGAATAATGTGCAATAAAAAGTCCTTTGCCATCAGTAGTCACTTCAGGAACTTCTGAATTACCATTCATCAAAGCTGCAAATCGTATATCCGTTTCGAGCATTATCTGTCCCCTGATCTCACCACCCGTATTCAATTCAGTATGTGCATTGATATAATAACCACCTCTGATGAATGTCGCCATCATTTCTTTTGTGACATCGCGGACAGTGCCTTTGACACGATTGCCTATTAAGAAAGGAGTAAGGTTTATAATTACAGGACCATTTTCTCCGGGATTTCCTTCATGAATGTGAATACCGGTTATAGCTCCACTGAGATTACTCAGACTTACATTGATATATAAAGTAGATTTTTTCTCATCGAATGTAAAAATGCCAAGGCCTTGTCCATCCGATGTGACTGCAGGCTCTTCTGTGGTGCCATTCATCCTGGCGGTAAAGAGTAAACCGGATGAAAGGTTTCCTCCGAAAGCAACATTGTAAAATGTAGCAAGGGTTACAATTAAGGAAAGTAGTGTTCTGTTCATTTTTTTGTTTTTAATATCCAATTAATGATTTCAAAATGATTTCAAATAAGGAGGTGACTGGTGACCGGCATTCTTTCATCTGGAATGAATGCCAATAACCAATTTACGGTGTAGCGCCATTCATTCAGGCTCTTAAAGGATTAATAATACCGAGTGAGAATAAAATCAAGCTAAACGGAAGCCTGTCCTCTCCGGATGATGATCCGGTTTTGCCATTCTAATGTAGTAATTCAGATCAGTTAGGGCGTGTGTTCATAATAGACTCGATTTCATCTGGATCTATGGGAATAGAAGCCATGAGATTTCGGGGACCTTGTTTAGTGATTAAAATATCATTTTCAAGACGTATCCCGATATTTTCTTCCGGCACATATATTCCGGGTTCGCAGGTCAGTACCATTCCG
This sequence comes from Saprospiraceae bacterium, assembly GCA_049289835.1. GTDB lineage: Bacteria > Bacteroidota > Bacteroidia > Chitinophagales > Saprospiraceae > Opimibacter. Next base: position 3,276 of record JBATMM010000034.1, read on the forward strand.
GCTTTAAGGGGAGTTGATCTGTCACTGATATCATGTACATCATATCCAAGATGGTGGCTTACGCCATGCATAAAGTACTTTTTCCACAGCGGCGCATCTTTAGTCTGACGTCGGATATCACTCTTCGTTATTATTTTGAGTTTTATCAATTCACGCTCGATCAATTTTCCTGCTTCTTTATTCAATTGGCTTAGCGTTATACCGGGGCTCATGATAACTGTCACTTCATTTAGCACTGATAAAACCGAAGTATAAATTTGCCGTTGTCGTAAGGAAAATTTTCCTGATGCCGGAATAGTCCTCGTCATATCCGATGCCATACACGCATACTCTGCCCCGAAATCAAGAAGGACTAAAGTATCAGGTTTGATTACCTGGTCATTCCGAATGTAATGAAGTGTGCATGCAGACTTGCCAGAAGCAACGATTGGTTCAAATGCATGCTGACATCCGTTTCCGGATAATATATAGGTGAGTTCAGCTTCCACTTCATACTCTTTTATTTTTGGCTTGATGGTTTTGAGCACACGATCAAAAGCCAAACCTGTCACCTCTACTGCATGCTTCATTAATTCTATCTCCTCCGCATGTTTGATCATAGACAGTTGCCGGAGAATAGGCTGAGACTTAACAAAGGTATGTGAGGGGTACATTCGTTTCAATTGAATGCCCATCCGATCATTTTGTGATGTAATCTCAGAATGAAACCGATCATGTTCACGAGCATTTATATATATGGTATTTGCGGTAAGAAGTAGTGAAGGCATTATACTATCCCAATCCGCGATTGTTTTGATCGTTGGGATGCCAGATATTTTTTTTGCCACGCTAAGGTCCAGGCGATCTCCGTTCCAAAGTGCATGCTCGGGATCCGGTGACAGGATGAAAGCAATTTCCTTCAATGAATTTTTTGCTGCATCAGGATAAAGAATGATGATAGTGCCGGGCTGATCTAAGCCGGATAACGCAAACAATGCTGAATCCTGCCTGAAAGGGAAATGCTGATCACCGCTACGTGGCATCTGATCGCTTGAGTAAAATATGGCTATTGAACCAGGCTTCATTTTTTTTGCAAAAGCCTTGCGACGTTCAGTAAACAACGCTGAGGGGATCAAATTATAACGCATCTATGAAGGTGGTTGAGGTATTCAGTAAATTAAATCCACTTGCTAAAGCTAGTGGGAATTCAAGAAAAAAATGAGTTGCCGCCACTTTTAAGTTCTCCACTAGCTGAAGCTAGAGGGAATTCAAAAATAAAATGAGTTGCCGCCACTTTTAAGTGGCGGAGAAAAAGTGATGCCGAAATAATATTATTTTCAGAGACGCTCATCGATCTGCCTGAGACTTTCCTGATCAACTGGGCCGATCCAGGACTCCAGTGTGCGTCGTGCAGACAGACGGACATCCTCATTGATGTAGGCTGCAATCAGGACAAGTCCATAGAGCATCACACCCATATCATCTGTATAACCAATGACAGGCGTCAGATCCGGTATCGCATCAATCGGTGCAAACAAGTATACGAATACACCCATCACTATTCGTTTAGCCCATGCCGGTGTTTCGTTTCGCCTGAAGGCATAATACATCAGGAGAGCAGCATACAAGAGAGAACTGCTGATGTATTTGATCTTCTTTCGGAGCGAAGAGAGTACGGTGGATGTGAGTTTAGGTTCTTTTTTCATGCTTTCAGAAGATAAATGTATTGGTCATTCAGGAGATGCGAAAAGTAAAAAAGGGTCCTTGAAAAAATTGGATCACTTTTTGTAATTTCTATTTCATCGTGTGCAGTCAAAGTTAGATCGCGCACGCGTGATAAAAAAAAATTCAAATATTTTAAAAAAAATATATACATAATAAATAAAATATGTAATTTTGTCAGGTAAAATGATTGGATCAATCCATATACTTCCGCTTAACGCATCTCCACGCAAAATAATTCTATCTCTCACGACGACCTTGATGATAGCGGGTCAGGTCAGTAGAGAGCACTAAATCTGCAAACTTAATCTCAATATTCATATGGCTAAATCAGCAAAGAAGGCAGCACCTAAGAAGGCTGCAAAGAAGGCAGCTCCAAGAAAAGCTGCTAAAAAAGCAGCTCCAAGAAAGGCTGCTAAAAAAGCAGCTCCAAGAAAAGCTGCTAAGAAAGCGTCTGCTAAAAGGACTTCTGTGAAAGCTAAAGTGATGGCCGCTGCAAAAGCAGCTCCATCAAAGAAAGCTCCAGCAAAGAAAGCAGCTAAAAAAGCAGCTCCTAAAAAGGCCGCTAAGAAAGCTGCTAAGAAGTAAGCACGCGAACCTACTTTTGCCACTTTAGGCAACGGGATCCCTGGAGAAAATTTTTTTCTTTACACCCGAACGTACATCAAGAGAGAATTAAGAGCGTTGACGACAGTCGACGCTCTTTTCTTTGTACTCATACCGTGAGCGATCGGTGCGCAAGAAGACGTGTCACTTCTTCACCCTGCTGCGTACCCAACAAGATTTTTTTTCCATTCTTCAATACCATCTGAATGCCCTGGTTCCCTTTCGCAATATAGGCCCAACCACTTCTCCCATATCGTATACCCCATCCTCCATAGTCAATCAGTGGAGAATACTTACGCACGTATATCTGATCTATTTCATCCCATCGAATGGTTTTGTTTTTCCATTGAAATGGATTTGCATGATAATGAACACCCTCATCATCAATCTTCGTATTAAGTTTGAATGAAGCCATCAGTGACATAGAGGACACAAGTACAGCCCCGGCAAGAAGCATTACCAGCCCCCACTGCCCCGCCATGACCAGTGTAACAAAAACACCAAACGTCACGATACCCAGTAATAACCATACCCATACCTGATCAAAATTTTGTTCCTCACTGAATACTTCTTCAGTTTCATCCGGCAATTGAACCCGATTATCTTTTTGCAGTTCCTTTAAGGATTCATCATATTTGTATTTTCCTTCCGGAGAGGAGAATTGCGGAAATGATAACATCAGTTATTTCTTTAGTTTAATCTCCTTATTGGAGATTTAAATTTAGTCATTGTATGTCCAACACCGAACAAAAAATTAAGATCCAGCTCGAACGAATGGACCAGAAGAAACAGACTCTGATGCATATCATCCATTCTCTCCCGACTGAAAATTATCTTCGGAATCCCCAACCCAACAGCTGGTCCGTCGGTCAGATAGCCAATCATCTATATCTCAGCGAACGACTTTCATTGGCTTACCTGAAGAAAAAATTGTCTTATCCGGACACCATTCCTCCTTTTAGTATCAAATCATGGTGGTCCCTTTATGCTGTTAATTTCATTTTATGGTCTCCTTTCAAAGTAAAAGCACCTCCGGCCATCAATATGTGGAAGGACATTGAAATTCTTTCGCCGGATGATCTTGACACAAAATGGAACCAGATCAGGAAGGATCTTGCTGCATTGATTGCTGAACATCGTCCCAGTTTCCACCACCATCTTGTCTTTAATCATCCTCTTTCCGGAAGAATGACGATGACTCAAATGCTGATCTTTTTCAACCACCACATTGCACATCATATTCGCCAGATCCGTCGAGTGATCCGTAAAATAAGCTGATCTTGATTCTGACCTCGTTTCTTATAAGTTGCTTTCACATGCTCTCTTCCAGCAATACATTCATTGCTGACCTTGCCAGGAAATATTAAATAACTTTGTCCCGGATTAATTATTAATTATGAGCCTGGAGGTTGTGATCTGGTTTGCTTTGATAGCGACTGGAGTATCATGTCTCACAATTCCTTTTTTACCTTCTAAGCTCAAAGCATCGGCAGCATTTTTTTTTGTTTTATCCATCGCCCTTGCTACATCGATTCCAGCCGTATCCGTTTTGACCGGTGATCTGATTGAAATGATTTTTTATGGGGCCGGTATATTTGGAAATATTCCCGTCACTATTGATGCCCTTTCTGCCTGGTTTATCCTGATTGTAAATTTTACCTGCATTACCGGCGCGTTGTATGGCATAGGGTATATGAAACCATATGAGGATCAAAAAGCAAATTCTTCCTTCCACTGGATACTATTTGTTGTCTTCCATATTTCCATGCTTGCGGTTTGTGTCCTTCACAACAGTTTAGCTTTCCTGATAGCGTGGGAAATCATGTCTATCTCCTCAGCTTTACTTGTCATTTTTGAACACCATAAATCAGATACCTTAAAAGCAGGCATGAACTATCTTGTTCAAATGCATATTGGCGTTGTTTTATTAAGTATCGCTGTTATATGGATTTACTTTTCGGAAGGCTCTTTTGAATTTGAAAACATAGCCTCTTTTTTTGCTCATCATCCTCCGGCACTGCCTTTTTTACTTTTCTTCCTTGGTTTTGGCATCAAAGCCGGCTTTATTCCTTTACATACCTGGTTGCCGCATGCGCATCCTGCCGCACCATCGCATGTGTCAGGCGTCATGTCAGGGGTAATTGTGAAAATGGGCATTTACGGTCTTTTCCGCGTTGTGTTTTATCTGAATTCCGATTTAATTTTTCTGGGAGAATCCATTTTGATTTTATCGGTTATTTCTTCCTTTTATGGAATTCTAAATGCATCTGTGGTTCGTGACTTCAAGCGAATGCTTGCGTTCTGTACCATAGAAAACATTGGGATTATTGGAATGGGTATCGGAATCGGGATGATTGGAAAAGGAATACATAATCCATACCTCATGCTATTGGGTTTTACAGGAGCATTACTGCATACGCTGAATCACTCGCTTTATAAATCACTTCTCTTTTTTACCGCAGGAAACATATTTCAGAAATTGCATACCAGAAATATGGAACATTTGGGCGGACTGATAAAAAAAATGCCCTATAGTGCTTTTTTCTTTTTGTGTGGATCACTGGCTATCGGGGGGTTCCCGCCATTCAATGGTTTTATTTCTGAATTTCTTATATACTCCGGATTGATCGAAGGCATAAAATCAGATAATGTTCAGTTGAGTTCCATGATGATGCTATGTATTGTGGGCCTGGCCATGGTAGGGGGAATCTCAATGCTTACATTTACGAAGTCATTTGGAATTATTTTTTTAGGAGTGCCGAGAACAGAAATGCATCAACAGCCAGCGGAAGTTTCCGTGATCATGCGAATTCCTTTATTCCTGATTTTAGGCGTGATTCTTGTCATCGGAATTTTCCCAAACCTGATTTTTATTCCTGCACTCTCCATTGTATCAAGCCTCAATGGTGTAACTTCATTTTCAGAAAAAATATTGACCATAAGTCCGCTTTTAGCGATAGTAGGAAGGATTTCCTTATTGTTGATTTTATTCGTTGCACTCATCTATTATATCCGTTCGAATATTAAGGTATCAATGCCTTCTGCATACATGCCTACGTGGGGATGTGGCTATGCAACACCAAATGAAAGAATGCAATATACAGCAAAGTCCTTTTCAAAAAGTTTCGCGAAATTATTTAGCTTTATTGTAATGGAAAAAAAGAAATACCATGAGATAGAAGCAAAGACGATATTCCCGCAGTCGAGGACTTTCCATTCTAATTACCTTGAGTTTTTTGAAAAAAATATCCTGGATCCCGTCGATAACAGAATTTTGAGGTTCATGAATTATTTTACGTTCATTCATAATGGCAGACTTCAGATGTATATACTCTATGGATTCTTTTTTATAATCATTTTAATAATGGCTACATTCTTTAACCTGTTATAAAAATGAATTTAATCCTCGCCATCATCATGATCACCATCTTTTCAACTTTCCTGTTGACTATGGTTAATGAAAGATGGAAAGAAAATGTGGCTCTTATCACTGTATTGGTCAATGGGGTTATTAGCTCATGCATAGCGGTTCCGGCACTACAGGGTGCATTTTTTGAGAAAGTAATTTTCGGGGGTAGTGTCGTTGGGTATATCCCTATCAGGGTAGATGCACTTTCAGGCTGGTTTATTTTAGTCATGAATTTTACGGTTTTCACCGGCGTGCTTTATGGCAGGCGATACATGAAGCATTACGAAAATCAGTCTGCTAATCTGACACTACATTTTGCAAGCTATATCATCAATCACTTTGCGATGATTGGTATTTATTGTATTCAAAATTCTTTTGCCTTTCTGTGTATTTGGGAGCTCATGGCGATTTCAGCCTTCCTCCTGATCATCTTTGAGCATCACAAAATCGAAACGCTAAAAGCGGGGATCAATTACCTTATCCAATCCCATATCTGCATTATGTTTCTGACTTTTGGATTCATTTGGGTGAATTCCTTTACAGGTTCTTTTGATTTTAATGCAATTACAACGTACACCTCATCCGTGAGTCCTGCCATCAGTTTCACTCTATTCTTATGTTTTTTTATTGCTTTTGCCATTAAAGCAGGGTTCGTTCCCTTTCATACCTGGCTCCCATATGCGCATCCTGTTGCCCCTTCACATGTTTCAGGTATGATGTCCGGAGTGATTATCAAACTCGGTATTTATGGTATGCTGCGCATGATCCTGTTGATAAAAGGAGATTATCTAATGATGGGTTATTTTATTCTCGTCATCTCTGTGATTACAGGTGTATATGGTGTGATGCTAGCCATTATCCAACACAACATTAAAAAATTGTTGGCCTATCACAGTATCGAAAACATCGGGATCATCGGAATCGGTATTGGGCTGGGATGCATTGGTTTAGGATTGAACGATCCGTATCTGGCTTTTGCAGGTTTTGCAGGAGCATTGCTTCATACACTTAATCATTCACTTTTCAAATCACTTTTGTTTTATGCAGCAGGGACCGTTTATCAGGCTACGCACACACTGGATATTGAAAAACTCGGAGGCTTAATAAAAAAAATGCCACAAACTTCAACGTTGTTTTTAATCGCTGCGCTGGCTATTTGTGGGCTTCCTCCGTTTAATGGTTTTGTTTCCGAATTTCTTATTTATTCCGGCTTGTTCAAAGGTATTTCAACGGGCTCGTTTTTCTCTACTGCTTTTCTTGTGCCCGCTGTCTTCGGTTTAGTCATCATAGGCGGAATGGCGATGCTTTGTTTTACGAAAGCTTTTGGGATTATTTTTCTTGGTCGTGAACGCCATCATCTTCCGGCACATATCCGGGAAGCTGAATTCCAAAAACTCTTTCCTAAATATTTAATTGGGGCACTAATGATCATCATCGGACTTTTGCCTCAGGTTTTTGTTAAACTTGTGAGTACACCTGTTTCCCTCTTTATAAACGATAACGATTTTCTTAATCAGCCAATAGAATTTATCATGACGCTCCAATGGGTCAGTATTGCTGCTGTTTTATTTGTTATTTTATGTGTCGTGATTTTATTTATAAAAAAATTGGTGACGAAGTCGGCCCTTATTGAGGTAATGCCCACCTGGGCTTGTGGCTATTCGTTACCCTCTCCAAAGCAACAGTATACAGCGAATTCATTTGTGCGGCCCTTTCGCAAGTTGATAAGACCTCTGCTCATGATGAAGAAGAAAGAAGGTGAGATCAGGGGTGTATTCCCAAAAATGATTCATTCCGAAACGCATCCGTATGATAAACTGGAAGCCATGCTGATCGATTATCCATTGATGCATCTCAGAGGTTTTATCGGACGGTTCAAATTTCTGCAAAATGGAAATTCTCAATCCTATATTCTCTATGGTGTAGGTTTTATTTTTTTCATCATTACCTTACCATTGCTCTTAAACGCAATTCTATACGTGATAGAATTGATAAAGCAAATTTGAAAATGAATATATTGAGTTTGATATTAATTATAAGTGCCAGCCTTGTTTTTACCGGAATAGTGATACGGACGAAGAGTATCTTTTCTGGCAGAAAGGGTCCCGGGATTTTTCAGCCCTTAAAAGATATCTGGCGTTTATTCAGGAAAGGAGCAGTTTACAGCCAGACGAGCAGTTATATTTTTCAAATTGCACCAAGTATTTATTTTGCTTCGGTACTCATGGCCATTTTTTTGATTCCATTTGGTAATCATCCGGGTATAATTTCGTTTCAGGGTGATTTTATTTTTTTTGCATACGTGCTGGCTCTCGGGAAATTTTTCATGATCATTTCTGCTTTAGATACCGGGAGCAGTTTTTCGGGTATGGGGGCAAGTCGCGAAGCATTGTATTCGCTGTTGGTGGAACCTGCATTTTTTATTCTGATGGGTTCATTTGCGTTGCTTACCGGGCATACTTCCTTTTATGAAATATTTAGTTCACTTCACTTCGGTTCATCCATATCTTATGCTGTGGGTGTTCTTGCTGCAGTTGTACTGGTGATCATTGCACTCATAGAAAATAGCCGGATGCCAATCGATGATCCGAAAACACATCTTGAATTGACCATGATTCATGAAGTCATGATTCTTGACAATAGTGGTTTTGACCTTGGGCTTATCTTCTATACGACCAGCCTCAAATTTGCCATGTATGGTGCTTTGATTGCCAATTTCTTCCTCACACCGGGTTATGAATGGTACTTTTCTATTCCAATTTTTATAGGAGTACAATTTGTGTTTTCTATAACAGTAGGTATAATTGAATCATTTATGGCCAGATTCAGGATGAATCATAACCCACAATATATTTTCATGCTGACATCCATATCTATATTAATATTTCTTGGTGTGTTACTGATTCTTGGAAAGATTGCATGATCTAAAATGAAGTAAAAATGACTAACATTCTTTTAATCACATTCGCTATCTCACTCATTTTACTGGCTGTGGCCAATCGGTTGAGCAGTTATATTACTATTCTGGCTTTTCAGGGAATCTTACTTTTTGGCATTGCTTTTATCGAACTTATTGAAATTAATTGGGTGAATCTTGTTTTTGTTTTGTTAGAGACTGTTGTCTTCAAAACAATAGCTATTCCATACCTCCTAAATTATGTCGTCCGAAAAAACAGCATAACACGTGATACCGAACCGTACCTTCCGGATTTTGTGTCCATAGTCCTTATTACCGCTATAATACTAGGCTCATTCCTGCTCACCAATACAATCCATGACCCCTATGTGCGAAAGATATTTCTTGTTGTGGCACTGTCGGCATTATTTACCGGGTTGTATATTATTGTTACCCGAAGAAAAATTATAACGCATGTCATGGGCTTCCTGGTGATCGAAAACGGAGTATTTGTTTTATCCATAGCTGTAGGAAATGAAATGCCTATGCTGGTGAATATTGGAATCCTATTGGACATTTTTGCAAGTGTTTTCTTATTAGGAATATTTGCAAATAAAATAGGAGATGTGATGAAAGAACAGGATGTCGAACAATTAAGTAATCTGAAAGATTGATATGATACTATTTCAATCAGGCATGATAGGATATTACCTGGCAGGAGCTTTGGCCATAAGCATCTTATTGTTTTTTAACCGGAACAGCAGGATGAATTATTTTCTTACCGTTTTATTTATGGCTTTGCAATGGGGATTCACATTGCATGAGTACAATCACCTGAACACAGTTGAGCTTGTATATTTTACTCCGGATTCGCTGGCTGTTCTCTTTTTATTTGTTTTAAGTATAGTGAGCGTACCCGCATTTTATCACAGTTATGTTTATTGCAATTCCAAACAGGAAAATCCCCGACACCGGGGCATTTATTTTTCAGCAATGGTCGTATTGCTTACCGCTCTGAGCGCAGCCTATTTATCTAATCACATAGCGATCACCTGGATTTTTGTTGAAATTACAACCCTGAGTGCCTCAGCTTTGATTTATCACAGGCGCAATAACCGATCCCTTGAAGGCACGTGGAAATATATTTTTGTTTGTTCCATCAGCATTACACTGGTTTTTATAGGCATCCTGTTTCTTTCAGTCGCTGTTCAGCAATCAGGGGGCACGGACTTATTCTACAACGAACTTTATTCCAAAGCCGGCGGAATGAATGTGTTTTGGCTCAAATTGGCATTCCTTTTCATCTTTACAGGATTTACATCCAAGGCTGGATTAGTGCCTATGTACACTGCAGGGATTGATGCAAAGGATAAAGCACCATCTCCTGCCGGCGCCTTATTTGGCAGTGTATTAATGAATGTAGGATTTATCGGCATCTTTCGATTTTATCAGATCATCAGCCCAACGTCCATTTTTGAGTGGGCCAATAAAATCTTACTCCTCACGGGATTCCTTTCTGTTTTTGTGGCTACGGTTTATATGCTTCGGGTCAAAAATCTTAAGCGCATGTTTGCTTACTCCAGCGTCGAACACATGGGTTTAATCATGGTCGGATTAGCAGTAGGTGGAATAGGACGTTATGCGGCTATTTTGCATTTGGTATTACATTCACTGGCCAAGCCAACATTTTTTTTCCAGATGGGACAGGTGTATCGGATTTATAAAAGCAAAAGCATTTATGATATCGGAGATTATTTCAAATACAACCTTAGCGGTGCAATGGTTTTTCTCTTTGCCTTTTTCGTGGTTACTGCTATGCCACCATCCGGAATGTTTGTAAGTGAATTTCTCATTTTCCGCTCTTTGTTTGAGTCGGGGCATATTTTGTTGCTTGGCATGATCTTATTATTGCTGACAATGATTATATGGGCATTTGGAAAAAATATTTTCAAAATGCTATTTATTAAACCTATAAATTTTAATGATGAAAACATTGAGAAAATAAGCCCTGTGGAATCCATTAGTCAGTTTATTCTGTTGGTATTGGTTGTGTATCTCGGATTAAACCCTCCCACGGAATTTGTGAACATGATAAATAATATAATATCTAATTTACCCAAGTAAGATGTCAACGTATATCGCTGTAAAAAACAATGAAACCATTTCGCTGCAGAGCATTCCTATATTGAACTATGAGGATTTTCTTTCATTTAATACTTCACTCCTTTCCAGCGAAGCTAATCACTGTGTTAATTATTTTG
>JBATMM010000035.1:0-5576 GCA_049289835.1 Saprospiraceae bacterium
CAATCTTCTGCTTGATAAATATGATCGCTTCTTTATTTTCCTTATTGACCGTATGTGCTTCACGTTTTGTCTGATAGGACTTGAGCATATCTATATACTGATCATTAATCCGCAGATCCGGTGCATTGCGTACATCCATCGTCAACTCCAATTCTCCGTCACGGTTCGTGACCATAAAATCAGGAATGATCGTCTGCGTCTGTGTATCAAACTGACTTGTATATCCGCTGGCTGGTTTGGGATTTAGTTTGAGTATTTCATCAAGAGCTCCTTTCAGTTGAGATTCGGATATCTCCAATTGTCGCTGAAGTCTTGAAAAATGTTTTTTTGAAAAAGCTTCAAAATGTTTATTCAATATCAGCAATCCGAGTTTTAATATTTCTACCAATTCATCATCTTCAACTGCTTCCGCCAGATTTAATCGCTGTTGCAGTTGTATCATCAATGTCTCCCGAAGATCACGCGCACACACACCCGGTGGGTCAAAACGCTGAATCATCGCGAGCACTTCCACAACTTGCTTTGTAGTCACTTCGATATTGAACGCAAAAAGAATATCATCGATGAGTGAAGGAATATCCCGTCGCAGATATCCCGTATCATCTATACTTCCTATGATCTGTTGAGCTATAATGCGATGTACTTCTGAATCCAGATTGAGGAGACCTAATTGCTGATCCAGGTAATCATGGAATGTACTGGATACTACAGCAGGCAGATTTTTTTCGCGCTGTTCGCTTACGGTTTCAGTTGTATGGTAACTGACCGGATCATCCTCGATGTAGTCATTGAGATAATCGTCCAGTTCATAGTCTTCATCTTTTTCCTTTTCAGCTGCATCACTTTTCTCCTCCTGAGCATCGTCCGGTGTGGACTCATTGTAATTATCAGGTTCTTCAAGGGCCGGGTTCGCTTCCAGTTCTTCTTTAATCCGCTGCTCGAGGGAGACAGTAGGTATCTGCAACAGTTTCATCAATTGAATCTGTTGAGGGGAGAGTTTCTGAAGAAGCTTCTGTGAAAGTTGTTGTCTGATCATAGTGACACGGAAGGTGCTAAGGGCAAATATAACACCCTATTTTCATATTATGAAAATTTTTAATTTGTTTTTGGGCCGGAACATATTTCATATTTCTCTATACTCTATGCCCTATGCTCTATGCTATTGACTAATTTTACCCTTTGATTTGAATTCTAACCATCATCGTGAATAGTAAACATCCGGACACTTCTGACACTCCTCCTATCCTGGAAGTGTTCAGATCCAAGAGCGAATTGGATAAAATACTTTGGATCACAGGGATCTGGGTATTTTTTTCAATTGGCCAATCCGTGTACGATTACCTGGTGCTTCTGTCGCAAAATGTAGATGTCGCCGGATATGATTTATGGACATCCATGATGGTCAATGCTATAGCCACGTTCATCGCAGGTATGATCGGTGGTGCTATCCTTGTCGCTTATCTCCAGCGATGGGTCAGAAATCATCCATATGGACAAGCCGTTGTATTTATTCTTATTGCTTTTACATTAATCATCTGCTTTGTCACCGTTCTGGCTTTTCTGACGAGAGTTTCACTCGCTGATGAAAGCCTGAATGAGAAAGATCTATTATCTCAACTTGGCCATCACATCCGGAGCCTGACATTTGCAAAAGATTATTTCCTCTGGCTCTTTATTGTATTACTGACGATTGCGGGCATTCTCATCAATGACAAATACGGCCCGGGCAATCTTGGAAGTTTTTTCATGGGAAGATATTTCAGACCCAAACGCGAAGAACACATCTTCATGTTTCTTGATCTGAGAGCATCAACATACATCGCTCAGGTCCTCGGCGAACAACAATACTTCAATTTCATCAAAGATGTTGTGCGCGATGTGACACCTGTCATTCTACGACACAAAGGAAATATCTATCAATACGTCGGTGATGAAGTCACTGTCAGCTGGTGGATGAAATCCGGATTGCATAAACTCAATTGTATCCGGTGTCCGATTGAAGCCAGAAAAGTTTTTAATCACAGATCTTCTTATTACATGGCGCAGTATGGTGTTGTCCCTGATTTCAAAGCAGGTCTTCACTGCGGCCCTGTCATGGTGGGTGAAATCGGTGTCGTCAAACGTGACATCGCATTCTCCGGTGAAGTCGTCGGCACAGCAGCCCGTATTCAAAATCGCTGCAATCATCTCGAGGTCAATCTTCTGATCTCACATGATCTGAAAGAACTCTTGCCTTGGGAAGGTTCTAAGCTAAAACCAGAGCACAAAGGAGATCTATTGATAAAAGGAAAGATGGAGAATCTGCCTTTGTATACGGTGGTGTCTGAGTAAGCATCGTCAGCCCCTAAATCCCCTAAAGGGGACTTACAAAAGACCTGTCTAATTTATTTCGACATTCGATTTTATAAATGAAATGATTGCAACGTTGGGAATCAAAGATTAAGATTCAATATGATTTTTTATGAATAGTCAATCAGAAAGTCCCCTTTAGGGGATTTAGGGGCAAATCAGTCAATGATCTTCTTCCTCCCCAACTGATCGAGATCAATACGCAATCCCAGATGCTTCGATGAGCCAGCCTGGTGATAAACGGCGAAGCCATAATCAAGGATAAAGGCTTTAAGATTTATTCCAACACCTGCAGAAAAACCTGAAAGGCTGCGAAGATTCACAACAGAAAGTTCTTTTCTTCGCTGATGATTGTATCCGAATCGAAGCATCAGACTTTCTTTTTTACCGATCAAAAATTCACCGCCGAATGTCAGGTGTCTGAATGTATTGTCTACACTTTGTCCAAACTTACTGGGCGGCTTGGGTGCTTCACCTCCGAGGTCAAGTCCGTTTTGTTCATCAAGTGGACTGTCATAGCGAAGATCCCATCGATTGAGATCATGTGCCAATATCGAAAGCCTGAATGGCACATACTGAAGCCTCTTTGAATATCCGATCTGAAAATCTACAGGCATACGACCTTGTACATCATCAGGATAATATTTTGAAAATTGAACACCTGTTCCTCTCAGCACAACAGCATAATAATTATATCCATCTTCACTCTTATAGGTAATACCGGCATCCATCACAAGACCATTGGAACGATACGTCTCAAGTGAAGATTGAACATAACGAATCAGAAATCCACCCGTCATGCGATCATTCAATTGTTTCGAAATACCAACATTCAATGCCAGATCTTTTGCATTGAAGTCACCTTCTACATTTCCCATTTCATCAGCAGCTGTAAATGTTCCGTATGACAGATATTGAACTCCCGCATGCAATGTTGATTTTAATCCTGGAAAATATTTTGCATAACCTGCATAGCCATTGTTAATCCCGGCAAAATGAAAATTGTCCTGAAAAATAAGTGTGCCACTCATCGATTCATTGAGCATGGCCGGATTGCCACCCACAAGACTGTAATCATCAGATATCACAGCGATTTGACTGCCTCCTAATGCTGTAGATCTGGCAGAAGTCGTAAGATTGACAAATTCAAATATGTGTTCTCCTCCACGCTGACTCCATACCAGTGATGAGCAGCAGAGAAGAATTAAGGCAAGACTGTTATTTCTTTTGCCAGGTTGTAACACATATTCCACTATCGCAAAGCATCGTTTTGTATAACGTTCCTGATTCATCATAGAGATTTAATATTCCATCCTCATTCGGGCCATGAAGATAAGTGCCCTGCGTCTGCAAAGTACCATCGGGGTAATATTCCGTAAAAGGACCCATTTCTTCATTCTGCACCATCATGACTTCTTCAAGCAGCTTACCTGCTTCATTATATTTTCGCCAGACACCATACATCGCTCCGTCCACATAATCGCCCTGAAGTTGCAGCTGGCCATTCGGAAAATAATATTCATACAGATCCGTCATCTGTCCTTTCAAATACCGCTCTCTCACCTTGACCTTTCCATCAGGGAAATAGAGTTCTCGGATACCCTGCAATTGTCCTCCCTCATAAACACCTTTCTCCAGCAATAGTCCGGTGGAATCTACTTTTGTATAAGGGCCATGATAGGTCTGATCTTTTGGATTTAAAGTATAGGTCGTCTTAAATCCTGAGTAAGGATCTACTTCTACTTTGGTCTTTTCCTTTTGACAACTCACCAGGAGGACCGAAACGATAAAGAGATTTCTGATAGATGGCATCAACTTTTTTAAACGAAAGGCTTTAAATGAAATTGCCCGGCGAGGGTATCCCTGCCAGGCAATTTAATATATCTGTCAATTATCTACTGCTAGTAGAACGTGTACCTGTTGTCGCTGAGCTTTGCTTTTGCTTTGAGGACTTCCATCAATCTGCTGTCCACACTGCCACGGGCCACCATTAAAGACTGATTTTTAAATGAGCTCAGGTCAGTGTTGGTATTAGGCTCAGCCATATTGATCACCTGGGCCACAAAAGTCCCCGTCTGACCGGCAATTGGCTTGGATGTCTCTCCCACTTTCATGATAGACACTCTGCCGATCAGTGCGGTCTCACCTCCGATGCCGTCAAGATAGCTCATGTTGAAATTGACATTTTTGAAGGTATCAATAGGCACATGAAACTGATCTGCAATAGCCTGAAGATCTGTGCTTGTGATTTTAGAAGCGATCAATTCAGCTTGTTTCTTTTCAAGCACCTTTTGTTTGTATTTCTCTTTCACCTCAGCCAGTGAGTATGTACCTGGTTTCATAATGGTTTTTAATCCGGGTACAACATAATGAGCATTATAAAATAATGTAGGCTCGTCATATACAAATACTTCAGGTGATACCGAACCCAGTTTTGTATCTTTTTTAAAAGCCCATCGTATGATATCTCTTGATGTACCACCACTACCGAGTGTTGAAAACTGATATCCATTTGCTGTCAATCCTTCAGCCGTTTCAATGCTCAATTCAGGTTTAGCTTCCACTGCTTTGTGAAGGGCTTCAATCGTTCTGTTTTGTCCACTGAATTCAATGGCATCATCATAGATAGCTGATTGTGTATTCTCCGATGGCACGATTGGCTCTATGAGATAAGCCAATTTCACACCTTCTGTATTTTTAATAAATTTCTTGCCGGTGATTTCGATAAGGTGCACACCAAACTGTGTGGTCACCACTTGCAGCTCACCTTCTTTTTTTCCTGAGAAGAACAATGCATCATTGAAAGGTTTTACCATTCTGTTGATCGCTGAATAACCAAGATCTCCGCCTTTAGGTCCACTGCCATCCTGGCTTACTCTCATCGCTAATGAATCAAATCTTTCTTTGCCTGATTCAATCAATGTTCTGAGACTATCTATCGTCTTGCGGGCTGAAGCGATAGCTCCCGCATTTTCTGCTCTGATCAGGATGTGACGTGCCTTCACAGAGTCAGCAATAACTTTCCGGTCAAGAATTTTGACAGCTTTCATATCAACCCCATCGATGTATGGGCCATATACTGAACCAATCGGAAGTTTAAAAGCTGTGTCAGCAATAGATTCTGCCAGGTCATCTTTTTTGTAATAGACGGCATCGATCGTTCCATAATTATTCTCCACAAAAAGAGAATCATTTTTTGATTCACGGAATTGTTGGATCCGGTCAGT
>JBATMM010000036.1:0-2763 GCA_049289835.1 Saprospiraceae bacterium
CATCAAATCCCAGAGGCAATCTCAAACCGAATTCCATTAATCCAATATTCTTATAAATGCCTGTGATAAGATCATCCTCAGTCGTACCATTATTTTCAATGGACACATGTTGCAATTCCAAACTATCTCCCTGTTGAAATAATGTAGTTATGGAATCAATTCGTATAACGGCTTCTCCTTCATTCCCACCACAAGAATGCCAATTGGTATTGTACAACGAATCGGATCCGAAATCATAAGTCAGTTGAAAGTTATCAGTTCCATCATCCCAGAAATAAACTTTAGTATTTTCTACATGCATGTATTCAACTTCATTTCCCTGACCATCTTCAATCACAAAAACACTTTTTCCATGTAGTTGAGTTGTATCTATAATCTGGAACAGTTCAAAGCCTGTCTGAACCGGAAGCGGGCCCTCAACAGTTTCATATATCCACTTAGTACCAATATGGAAATTTTGGATCTGGGCGCTTAATGAATTAATCTGCGTAAAAAACAGTGGCATGCCTATGATCAAAAAAATCAGAATGCCTGACATTCTTTTTTGCATAAGGACTCTTTTTACTAAATGTAATGAACTTAACATGAACAATGAAATATCTTAAGAATGTTTTCTTGTTTTGTCTAGCCCATGACATTATTGATAGTGTTACTCCTTAGGCTCTATTAAAAGAGATAATAAAGCCTTATTGAGGTAATAATTATCACGTCCAATTTTTCGTTTTTCAAGCAGATCAAGTTTTTGCAGTGTTTCCAAATAACGCATAATGGTATTCCGGCTCATTGAAAGATCCTTCATCATGTATTCGATTTTTGTATACGGATGCCTGAATAAATTGTAAAGCAAGTCTTGCGAATATATTTTTGGAGCCATGGTCTGAAGAATATTCCTGTACAAATCCATTGCTTCATGCATGGCTTTGATAACCCTTATGGTATCTGTGGCTGTCTCTATCACCGCATCGAGCATATACAAGATCCACTCTTCCCATAAATTCTTCTCCCGTACATCCTGAAGTAAACGATAGTAATCTGCTTTATGCCGGATGATGTACCTGCTGATATATAGTATAGGGATATCCAGTAAATGCTGCTGGATCAGATATAGAATATTAATGATCCTTCCTGTTCGTCCATTGCCATCATAAAACGGATGGATACTTTCAAACTGATGATGGATAATGGCCATTTTGACGAGCGGATCTGCATCATAGAATTGCGGGTCATTAATAAAGTGTTGCAGATTTTCCATCATAGAGACGATGGTATCAAAGTCCTGAGGAGGTGTATATATAACCTCGCCTGTTCTTTCATTTATCAATCCTGTACCCGGTAGCTTTCGAAATCCTGCCTGGTTTTCTTCTATGATGGATTGAATTTCAATTATATAATTGTTGGTCAGCAAATCATGCTGCCTGACAAGTTCAAATCCTTTGCGCAATGCTTTTACATAAGCATGTATTTCTTTAGCTGCAGCGTTAGGATAACTATTGCTCTGGACATTACTTTGATATACTTCGCTTAACGTAGAGATAATATTTTCAATGGCCGAACTTTCACGAGCTTCCTGAAGGGCTAGTGTATCTATCAGAATTTCCTGGTTTGGAATACTGGCCGCTACGCCTTTGAGTTCAGCGAGATAACGATGCGCCACAGCCGCTTTACGAAGCACACTTTTCGATTCAAGATCTCCCGGAGGAAGCATTGCTAAAGGACTCAATATTTGAATATTTTGGGTTAGTTAAATTAAATATACACCAAAAATATCCAAAATTGGGGTATATTTCTCTAAAACAACCCAAATATTGCAAGATTTGGGCTATATGTAATTTTCGGTTCAATTGTCCTTTTCATGACAAAGACCCAAGGCTACCCACCACTTACTATAGGGTTTCGTATATTCGTTTCTCTCCCTCTCTATTTCCTCGCCTCATTCTCGCAACATATGTTAATTTTGTTAGATGCGTTCGATTCTATTTATTATACTTTTAGGCTGGATAGGAGTGAGTTATGGCCAGGGAAATGGCTTCACCTTCTCCTATACAGGTCCTACCCAGATCGTTGTGGGCACACAATGTACAGCCCCGCTCAATTGGGGTGCTCCGGCTACACCTACTGTCACCAGTAATATCCCCGGAGGCATGATCGTCTCCTTCGGCGTTTATTCTATCAGCGGCGGCTATCATATCAACGATCAGATCCACGCCGGTAACACAGTCACCGTATTCTATCAAGCGGTTGATAATTTTGGAAATAATGCTTTATTCGGTTTCTCCATTGCCTTCGTTGATCATGTTCCTCCGGTTTTTGACCCGCTGTCTCTACCTCCTAATATCACTCTGAATTGTTCGAACAATCTTCCTCCTCCGGCCAATGTAGAAGCTACTGACAATTGTGGCGGTGTGGATCCTCCACTCACTATCTCCTATACCCAAATAGGAAATGTTCCTGTATGCGGAGGTGGAGTCTTACAACGAAAATGGGTAGCCGATGATGATCTTGGGAACACAGCAGTATTTGTTCAGTTGATCACCATTCTGCCGGATATTATTGCTCCTGTCATCACCAATAATTTGCAAAATGGATCTTCACCTTGTGTCACAGCTATGACACAGTATGGTTCGTGGCTGCAGACACAACGGGCTGCCTTCACAGCAACAGACAATGGATGCGGTGTAATGTCAAAAACGGACAATGCACCACCTGCTTCTCAGATCACTTCATTCTGTGGCGTCATCACCGTCACATTTACAGCAAAAGATA
>JBATMM010000037.1:0-7235 GCA_049289835.1 Saprospiraceae bacterium
TTTTCGATATAATCAAGGCTGTCAGGGTCAATGCCATGATAGTAATCCGTGTATTCTGCATCCTGCTTTTCGCGGATATTGTGAATGCCTAAAAACTGACCGTTGATGTACACAGAACAAGGACGGAAGTCCTGACCATCGAGATCAGCTTCCTGTTTAATGAGACCCTGCATCAAGCCGTCTCTGAACATAGTGTATGACCAGTCACTGCCCGAGCATCGCAATATGATATCACCAAAGCGATTCTTTGGATTGTTTGGAAAAAGCTGATAATCGAAATGGCCGCTGCCGTATTGACTGCGGGAATAAATATTGAGAAGTTTTTGTGGTAATATCCATGCATTTTCACCACCTAGCTGCACTCCTGCATCGTGATGGAATCCGAGTAAGCCGTCAGGTTCGTAAAATTCGAGATGTATAGGATATTCCCATGTGGGTTTAAAGTCCTGCACGTAAAGTCCACTATCTGCATCAAAAAAATATTTCGGATCAGTGGATAATGACATTACCGGAAGACCTCGCTCTTCGAAGTCTTCGTTTATAAAATAAGTGTTAGTGACGACAGGGCCTGGCAATTGTTCCGGATAAAACATGCGGGCTTTTACTACAGATGTGACGTTTATTTGTAAAGGTTGTAAAAACACAGCACTGTTGCCAGTAGGCACTGAACCATCAAGAGAGTACCGTAGAGTGCCTTGTCCGTATTTATCAGCAATGGTGATCGTTACCGGTCCGGAGAAAAAGCCTCCTGACTGAGAGAACACCGGAATCTGTCGCACATAGTCAGTATAAAAAGCACTGGCATTGTTGCTTGTTCCCGGCGTTGGTTTGGCGAAGAAGCCCCATGGGTATCCGCCGTCAGATTTTCGTCCATAAGAAATGTCGGTGAGCTGCTCAGCAAAAATCACTTCACTTACTTTCGACCCCGTAGAATTATACAAAGCCAATTGTTCGCCACCTGATCCTAATTTGAAACTAGTGTGAAGTCCTGAGCCGGTGCCATCTGCCCAAACGAGCAAGAAACCACCAGCTTGTATAATTGTTCCTGCTGGAAAAGCCCATTCGAGGCTATTGTCACTATCTGAAAGGTGCCAACCTGTGAGGTCAGTGGGACTAGTGCCGGAGTTGTAGAGTTCAAGCCAGTCGTTGTATTCGCCACTGGCTGGATCAGCAATGGTGATGGCATTTGAGGCCTGAAGTTCGTTGATAAGGACTTGAGAATATGATGGCTTAAAACCGAAAAGTAGTGAGATGCAGACTAGCAGGCGTAAGTGTTTCTTCATAAATCAAAATAAAATACAAGAGTATTTTGGTCAAGGTATGGAAAGTAGAAGAATTTGAAAGTGTAAAGAGTAAAACGGGTTTTAAATAAATCCACTTTTATTATTTCCATTAACTTGTATCTATGAAATGAAATGACAAAGAATGACAGTGATGAACAACTTAGAGCTATTCAGAAAAGAGTATTTACTGGCAAATACATGGGCACAACGAAAAGACGGTGCTCCGCTTTATCTTTTGGATAAACTGTCGACTGAAGAATTAAAGACTGCAGAAATCGAAATGATAAAATCTTTACGTCCGGGTGATACATGGCCTATCATCGGACTGGGACATATAAAATCAAAAGATGCATTACCGAAACTTTATAAATTACTTGTTAAGAGTGAGAAGAATATTAAAGTGACTGTAGCACATTCTATTTTTCAAATATGCCAGGACGAAAAGATGATTGATATCGTTGTGGAAGAAACAATCAAAACGACACATTGGTCTGAACTCATTGACATACTTTATTTGCTTCCCGGATTCAAGGATGAAAGGGTTATAAAGATGCTGAACGATTTTCGCAATCATAAAGAATATCTGGTGGCTTATAATGCGACGAGGGCACTTGGACTTCCGACCGAGGAAGTCGTGGAGAAGTTCAGGGTGAAAAAGCCAAGGGAAAAATAAATCATTACTAGTGGCAGGAGCAAACTCCTGCCACGGCAAAGGTTCCAAAGCAATACTAGTGGCAGCAGCAAACTCCTGCTACGTCTGACATGCCATGGTTGGAGTTTGCTCCAACCATCTCCGTTGCTTGCATTGCTTCATTCCGTTGCTTGCATCGCTTCATTTCGACTGGTAACTCATGCCGGCCACTCTTTATCATTCTGGTAACTCACCCCCTGCTCCTCTATCATTCTGGTAACTCACCCCCAGCCCCTCTCTTTTTAGGGTATATGCTGAAAGAAACTATATCTCCGAGAGAGAGGGGAGTTATGATTTCAAACGTAAATCATACGCCCCTCTCTTTAGAAAGATCATTTTCGTATCTATTATCATCTAGTAAGAGAGGGGTCGGGGGTGAGTTAACCGAAAATCATACACCCTTCTCTCCTGTAAAAAGTAAAATATGATAATAAAGAAGCACCTTGTCGATGATTTCAAATTCAAACTGAAGCTGCATGAAATACATGATTCAACTAGAAGAACTCGGATTAATGGCCATTGCTATTTTAGGACTTTACCTTCAACCTATACAATTCACGTGGTGGATATGGATTTTACTCTTCTTCTCACCTGACCTTGGAATGATTGGCTATCTGATCAATACCAAAATAGGTGCAGTTACTTACAATCTTCTTCATCATAGGTTTATAGGTGCAGCCATATTAGCTACAGGATATTTTATTCAAAACCCCTATCTGGTTCTTGCCGGAATAATTATCCTCGCTCATTCATCTTTTGATCGTGCTTTAGGTTATGGACTAAAGTATTCAGATGATTTTAAACATACACATTTGGGCTGGATAGGCAAAGGGGTGGAAATGAAAAGCAAACCAGTTTAATCACTTTGGTGCGCATGAGTTAACCTAAGCTTAACGATTCTCATTATTTTCGACAAAACAACATGTCCTGATTTTCGTTTACTTTTATAGGCTTACTTATCGGTAAGTTTATCATTTTCAATAACTATCATTTATATGAAAACTGTTCAATCCAAAAACATACTTTTTTGCCTGCTTTTATTACTTCCTACCCTATCTTTTGCAGGAGAAATCTTCGGGACACTGAAGAAAGACGGGAAGCCGCTGGCCAAGCAGGAAGTTAAGTTCGTTCAGGGCACTACGCTGATCGGTACAGCTACAACTGATGAAAAGGGATACTTTTCTTTCGTTGTCAAACCAATCGGAAAATTGACCCTTCAATTGCCTGGTTATGAAGGAGCTACCTTTGATGTGTTCTCTACGAATAATTCATCCGGGTACACCTTGTCACTGGTCAAAGAAGGAGATAAATGGGCGCTGAAGAAACAGTGAACCCTCAGCCCGAGCCACATAAGAGAGATTTCTGGGACAAGGCTAATATTATTTTAGGCCCTGTAGCCACGCTCATGACAGCAGTCACGATTGCGTTGGTTAGCTACATAGCGTCAGGTTATCTCAATAGAAACCAGGAAAACGAGGCCAAGACGAGACTCTACACAGAACTCATGAGCCGTCGTGAAGAATCAGAGAGTGCGCTACGCAAAGATATGTTCACGTCGATCATCAATTCTATATTGTCCGGTCCTCAGGGGTCGTCTATTGATGAAAAGATCCTTCAACTTGAGTTGTTGGCGTACAATTTTCATGAGTCGCTGAACCTGACTCCACTGTTTACATATCTGGACCGGCAAAATGTGTCCCAGACAAAAGACACAAAGACAAGACTGGCGTATAAAGAAAGATTGTACAATATGTCACGCGAAGTGACAAACAAACAGATCGCAAGTCTTGAAGGCGTCTCGAGTATTGAGAAATTCAATTATTGCTATGACACGATCAATTGTGCGGGCATGGATCAGACATTCAGCTGCACATTCCAGGACAGTGTCGTCAATGGCAATCATTGGGACTCGATCACGCATGTAGTCCGATTGACAATATTAAGTATCGATACGATAAATCTGAGTCTTGAAGTACGTCTTAATATCTGTACACAGATGCCGGGTAAAGAAGACAAGTGTGCAAATCCTGCATTTACAATCGATTTCTTTGAATTTCCGATGATCGACAATACGCGTCTCATCAATGACAGGCGATGTGCAGTGGTGATGCGGGATTTCGATACGACTAATAAATTTATCGAGATGGATCTTATCTTTTTCCCGGGCTCGCATTCGAGTTTGAAGGAAAGGCCTTACTATGATGATATCGTAGCGAAGTTGTTACCTGGTAAGGGTGGGTTGAAGAATTAAGAGATTTTTCTATTTATTCATTAGATTTTCGAAATACAAGGCGCAGCCGTGTAACCACAACAACTTAGGCAACCCTACGCCGAACAGGATAGAAAGGTTTTCTCTATTTGAGCATTAGATTTAATAAATCCTGTTTTTACATTAAAGACAAAGCAAAATGTGATGCTGAAAGCGATAAAAATTAAACTCACATGACACAATTATACTCAACATTAGCTAACATCTATCATGAGATGTATCAGCATGTTTTTGATTATGATCAGGAGTTTGACTTTTATGATTCTATTCTTAAGAAATATAATGGCCAAAAGATTTTAGAAATAGGTTGCGGTTCAGGTATGCTTGCGAGACAATTCATTAAAAACGGATACGACTATCTCGGATTGGATTTGTTTAATGAGATGTTGGATATCGCGCGTGAAGAAGTGAAGACAGATAAGTTTATACAGGGTGACATGCGAAACTTATCATTTCATAAACAATTTGATTCGGTCCTTATAACAGGACGTTCAATTGCCTACGTGATCGAAAACAAAGGAATAATTGACACTCTATCCGGTGTTCATGAGTCGCTAATGGATAAAGGATTGTTTGTGTTTGGCGTATTTGAAGCTAATGGAATCTTTGATAATTTTAATGATTTCGAGCAGAATATTGTACATGGCACTAAGAAAATAAGAAGGATAAGCACACTAAAAAAGAATTTAACTACGGGCTGGACATATGATTGGATTGCAAAATATATTATTGAGGATGAGAGTAAGGTATCTGAGTATTATGACACAACAACATTGAGGGCATTTACGAAAGATGAGATATTATTGTTTTTGAAAATGACTGGTTTTACAGTTAAGGAAATAATTGAAGAAATGAAAACTTTTACCGTAATAGCTGAAAAAAAATAACAAGGCACAATAAAAGATAGTATTTGAGCTTCGGAACTTAACCTCTTTCTACCAAAGGTTTTATTATTGGAAATGGGTTGATCTATAGGCGGTATACTATAACAGACCCCGGTATTCAAGGTCTTGATTACAACAGAATGAAAGGTTTTGAAATTATTACTTTTACAACTCTTTCGCAATCAGGTACTTTTTCAGTATTGTCAAATAAACCCTTACCATGCAACCACTCTTATGCAGACTGCTTTTTTGCACCATTGCAGTCACATTATCTTTTTTATCCTGTCAATCAAATGCAAAACCTGAAATGACTGAAAAAAGTACATCAGACAATCTTAACAGGAATTGGTGGAAAGAAGCTGTTGTGTACCAGGTTTATCCACGAAGTTTTAAAGATTCCGATGGCGATGGTATAGGCGATCTTAAAGGCATAATTTCTAAGCTGGATTATCTCCAATCACTGGGTATAGATGTCATATGGCTCAACCCTGTGTTTGCTTCTCCTAATGCAGATAATGGATATGACATCAGTGACTACCGGACGATCATGAAAGATTTCGGTACGATGGCGGATTTCGATTCGTTGTTGAATGGTCTGCATCAGCGAAATATAAAACTGGTCATGGACCTTGTCGTCAATCATAGCAGCGATGAGCATGAATGGTTTAAGCAATCCAGAAGCAGCAGGACGAATCCTTATCGCGATTATTACCATTGGTGGAATGCAGAAAGAGGCAAACCTGCTTTTCGACCGGGTGCTTTTGAAGTCGACGGGAGCGGATGGAGATTTGATTCACTGACGAATGCGTATTATCTCCATTACTTTTCTTACAAACAACCGGACCTGAACTGGGAAAATCCAAAACTCAGGGAAGAGATATACGCCATGATGAATTTCTGGTTTAAGAAAGGAATTGACGGTTTCAGAATGGATGTCATACCCTTTATTGCCAAGGACACTACATTCCCTGTCATCACGCAGAAAGTTCTTGATGAACAGTATGGTGGCGGATGGGATCATTATATGGCATCAGGTCCTCATCTACATGATTATCTGAAGGAAATGAGCAACGAAGTACTGAGCAAATATGATTGTATGTCTGTAGCAGAAGGCGCCGGCGTAACTACCGGCACTGCGCATGATTTTGTAGATGAAGACCGACATGAATTAAATATGCTTTACCATTTCGAAGGTGTGAGTCTGGGATTTGTACCCGGTAAGTTCAAACAAGTAAAACCAGGAGGCATAAATCTTGTCGAGTTTAAAAATTTGTATTCTAAATGGGATACTGTATTTGCTGATAAAGGTTGGGGAACGATCTACCTGGGAAATCATGATCAACCAAGGATGGTAACACGTTGGGGTAATGATAGTCCGGAATGGAGGGAGCTTTCTTCCAAAATGCTTACGACATTTTTATTTACAATGAGGGCTACCCCATACTACTTTGCCGGTGATGAACTGGGTATGAATAATATTAAGTTTGACAAGATCGAAGATTACAGGGATATTGAATCAATTGGTATGTACAACCAGGTAAAAAATAATGGTGGGGACTTGCAGGAGTTTTTGAAAGATCAGAAAATAACGGCGAGGGATAATGGCAGAACCCCTTTCCAATGGGATAGCAGTACAAATGCAGGATTCACTACAGGCACACCCTGGCTAAAAATAAACGCTAACTATAATACAATAAACGTTGCAGCTGAAGAAAAGGATAGCACCAGTTGCCTAAATTATTTTAAACAACTTCTAGGACTACGAAAAGAAAACCTTGTGCTTACCTATGGCAAGTACACATTATTAGATAAGGATAATCCCAATGTATATGCTTATTCAAGAGAACTTGATGGAAAGAAGCTGCTGATACTCTTAAATTTTACAGACAAATCTTCAACTGTAAATACGGGAATTGATATCAGCAAGGCAAAATTATTAATTGATAATTATGGGAAATCCTCACCTAATCATTCATTACAACCTTATGAGGCAGCGATCTATGAGTTTTGAAAGTTAAATAATTCTGTGGTAACAGATTACAATACTCCAGGACTGACCATCACCACCTGGCACAGAAGAACTATTGACAAAATAGACAGACTGAGAA
>JBATMM010000038.1:0-2749 GCA_049289835.1 Saprospiraceae bacterium
ATGAATTTTTCAGAATATCAAGTATTCGTAAAGGACAATTGATTTATTGCTATTATTTGCAACATTTATCTGCAATCCAATAGTTAAAACTAGTGAGAATTCAAAAAAACAAATTGACTTGCCGCCAATTTTAAGTGGCGGATCGAATTCAAAAAACTATTTGACTTGCCGCCACTTTTAAGTGGCGGAATAAAAAATTGCCCCGCAATCCCTTTCAAAAACCAACTTCTTCCTTTCTATCTTTGTTCCTACAGTGCTTATGATAAAAGAACTCCTTTCCAAAGCCCTCAATAGAGAGTTTCTCACCGCCGAAGAAGGCCTCCAACTCTTCGAACACGCCCCCACTTCCTCCCAGATGTATGTCGGAAACCAATTGCGTCAGGAGATCGTCCCAGGCCATAAAGTCACCTGGATCATCGACCGCAACTCGAATACCACCAATGTCTGTGTCGCCAATTGCAAATTCTGCAACTTCTATCGCAGGCCGGGACATGCAGAGTCCTATATCACCACTATTGAAGAATACAGGGTCAAAATTGAGGAAACATTCAGATTAGGCGGCGAACAACTCCTTCTTCAAGGTGGCCATCATCCTGATCTTGGACTTTCGTTTTATGCCAATCTCTTCCGACAATTAAAAAAAGAATATCCGCAACTTAAGCTACATGCCTTAGGCCCACCGGAGATAGCTCATATCTGTCATCTTGAAGAAATGAGTCATGATGCCGTACTCAGAGAACTGCATGCTGCAGGTCTTGACTCATTACCAGGCGCAGGTGCTGAAATCCTCAATGACAGAGTCAGAAGATTAATTTCAAAAGGAAAATGTGGCGCACAGGAATGGCTCGATATCATGCGTGCAGCTCATCGCATCGGTTTGACAACTTCAGCCACAATGATGTTTGGTCATATCGAGACATTGATGGAGCGAATGGAACACCTTGTAGATATCCGCAAAGTACAATCCCAAAAACCTGAAGGCGCAGTCGGATTTCTTGCTTTCATTCCATGGCCATTTATGGATGACGGCACATTGCTCAAAAAATTGAAACGCGCGCGCAATCAATGCACTGCTGATGAATACATCCGTATGATCGCGATCAGTCGTATCATGCTTCCGAATATCAAACACATCCAGGCTTCATGGCTCACGGTCGGCAAACAAACTGCGCAAGTTTGTCTTCACTCCGGCGCAGATGACATGGGCAGTATCATGATCGAAGAAAATGTGGTCTCCGCCGCAGGTGCACCATTCCGTTTTACAGCAGATGGAATTCAACAAGCAATACGTGATGCAGGATACACACCTCAACTGAGAGATCAGCAATACCATGAACGTGCCATTCCTGAAAATATTCAACAGCAAGTGCTCAATCACGCAACGATGATCATTGATTGATGGACCTGCACAGAGAAGAATTTAAAAAAGTACAGGAAGCATCGCACTGGATAAAAAGCAGCATGCCTTTTATTCCTAAGGCTTCCATCATTCTGGGCACAGGCATGAGCAGTTGGCTCGATGAATTAAATATCATCGAAGAGTTTAGGATCAAGGATGTTCCGCACATGGTACCACCGACAGTGGAGACTCACCAGGGAAGGATTTGTTTTACCATGATCAATGATGTGCCGACGATCATTCTTGCAGGACGATTACATTATTACGAAGGACATCCGATGAGTGTCGTCGTCAGGCCTGTGCGTATTTTGTACACATTAGGTGCTCGTCATCTTTTATTGACCAATGCATCGGGCGGTCTCAATCCTGAATTTGAATCAGGTGATATTGTCGCCATTCGTGATCACATCAATCTCGTCACCGAACATCCATTGCGTGGACCTAATGATGATCGATGGGGCCCGAGATTTCCCGATATGAAGTATGCATACGATCCTGATTGGTTAGTCTATGCAATTGAAAAAGGTGAATCATCAGGAATCAATATTAAATCAGGAGTTTATGCCGGCCTACCCGGACCAAGTTTAGAGACACCCGCAGAATATCAATATCTATATCGCATCGGTGCAGATCTCGTAGGTATGTCTACTGTGCCGGAAGTGATCACAGCACGACATCTAGGAATGAAAGTATTAGCCCTTTCAATTGTCACAAATGTTTGCTACCCGCCGGAAAGAATAAAAGTGACGACTGTAGAAGATGTGATCGGAATGGTGGAAAGTAAAGCACTGGATGTGGGAAATATCATTTCAAAGGTGCTTCCATTTTTCCCCTAAATCCCCTGAAAAAGGGGACTTTAAGTCTTACTTTTTATACTTTTCGGATAGGATTTTAATTACAGTGGAATCAATTTTTGATTTTACAATTTCAAAATTGTGGAATATGTCAAAATTTGTGAAACGCAAGACGATAAGATTTAAATTTTTAAGTCCATTTTCTTTTTCAGCATCGCGAATTTGTACTTCATCACTTGTATGAATCTCCCCATCAATTTCAATAACCAATTTTAATCTGTGACTATAAAAGTCAACAACATAATTCCAAAGTGGATGTTGTCTACGAAATCGAAATCCGCTGTGGTGGTTATGGAGGTATTCCCAAAGAATTTTTTCAGCGTCTGTTAATCTGGAGCGTAAATTTTGAGCTGCATTAAAAATAGCCGGAGAAGCACCGTAGTGCATATTTGTTTTCATAATGACTGGTGGTTAAATATTATGAAAATTAGTCCGGTTTCGTGAGAAATGCAAATCTTCGGTTTGCCCTCAAACCCCTGAAAAAGGGGGCTAAAAC